>JAQVMY010000069.1 GCA_028703405.1 Bacilli bacterium | reverse complement strand
CCAACACTAAATTGTGGAAAGTTATAGTGAAGCATAAATCTTTTAGTATCTTCAATACCTAGACCATCAAGCATCTGATGTTCACCTAAAGCTCCAAGAGTAGTTACGGCTAACGCTTGAGTTTGACCTCTAGTAAATAATGCGGAACCGTGAGTTCTTGCTAATATATCAATAGATGATGATAGAGGACGAATTTCTTTCATTCCTCGACCATCAGGTCTTACCTTTTGATCTGTTATTAATTCTCTAACTAAATCAGCCTCAACATTATCTACAATCTTAGCAACTTGTTTAATCATTTCATCAAAATTTTCATTATCTTTATAAATTTCAGTAAAATGATTTATAGCATCTTCTTTAACTTGATCAATAGCTGCATATTTTTCTAGTTTTTCTTTTATTTGAATTGCCTCTAACATTGATTTGTTAGAAAAGTCTGTTACTTCCTTTTCTAGTTCTTTATCTAAAACCATTAATTTAACTTCAACTTTTTCTTTACCAACTTCTACAATTATTTTATTTTGAAAATCGATCAACTCTTTAATAGCCTCATGACCAAACATAATTGCATCAATCATATCACCTTCTAGTACTTCCTCACTGCTAGCTTCAACCATATTAATTGCATCTTTTGTTCCACTTACAATTAAGTTAATGTCGCTTTTTTCGATTTCATCAATTGTTGGGTTAATAATAAATTCATTATCAATACGACCAACAACTACTCCCGCCACTGGTTCTGAAAATGGAATGTCACTAATTGAAAGCGCTAAAGAACTTCCAAACAAGGCCGCCATCTCGGGTGCATTGTCTTGATCAACACTTAAGATTTGATTAATTACTTGGACTTCATTTCTAAATCCATCTTCGAATAATGGTCTAATTGGTCTATCAATTAATCTTGCCGATAGTGTTGCGTTTTCAGTCGGACGACCTTCCCTTTTAATAAATCCTCCAGGTATTTTTCCAACTGAATATAATCTTTCAGCATATATAACAGTTAAAGGAAAAAAATCTAAGTTGGTTGCCTTATTGCTCATAACAGTAGCTGTCAATACAGCCGTGTCACCATATCTAACTAGGACGGAACCATTACTTTGTTTTGCTAATTCGCCTGTTTCAGCAATTAATTTTCTACCTTTAAAATCTAATTCAAATATTTTTTTCATAAACTCCTCCTTACTACAATATAAAGGCACTCAAAAAAAGAGTGCCTACATAATATTTTATAAAATTATTTCCTTAGTCCTAAACTTTGAATAATGTCACGGTATCTAAGTATATCTTTATGCATTAAATAATTTAACAAACTGCGACGATGTCCAACCTTTTTTAATAACCCTCTTCTAGAATGAAAGTCATGAGTATGTTCTTTTAAATGTTCAGTTAATACTTTGATTTCTTCTGTTAAAATAGCAATTTGTACTTCAGCAGAACCTGTATCTTTTTCTGATTTTGCATATTTTTTAACAATTTTTTCTTTAACTTCTTTTGATAAAGCCATTTTATCTCTCCTCTCTTATAATTCACTTAAACCGAGACTAAAGTTGGAGAATCTTAAGTCCAAGAATAAGTACACTAATAATATACACGAAATACCACAGTTATGCAACACATAAATTAATTTTTCGAAAATTATATAAACATCTTCCATGGTTTAATCTTACGATTATCCTTTTCATATACTTTATACAAACTTAATGGTTCATTTTTATTGTTAATGAATAATAATTCTTGATAACCATAACTATTATCAATTATTTTTCCATTTCTAATATCCATCTCTAATTCATTATGGACAATTACTTGAGGATAATTTGATAAAACTTCAATGATCGATTTCAACTGATATTGACCACTTTTAAATTCATCTATGCTAACACAATCTTCAAGATTAAAGTCACCATGTTTTGTTCTAATTAATTCACTCATAAGACCCACTGTATTTAGATTAGTAGCTATGTCTTTTATTAAACTTCTAATATAAGTTCCTTTACTTACCAAACATTTAATTGTAAATATAACAGTATCGTTTGTATATTTAATATCACTTACTAAACTTAAACTTTTAATATCAACCATTCTTTTAGGTAGATTAACTTCTTCATTATTTCTAGCATACTCATATAACTTTTTACCTTTTATTTTAACTGCTGAATAGATAGGTACTTCTTGTTCATAAGTTCCTATCATTTCTTTTAAAGTTTCTTCAATCTCTTCTTTTGTTTTAAAACATTTCTCATTTTTAATTATATTACCAGTACCATCCAATGTATCAGTAGTTACTCCAAGTGTTACCTCCGCTATATATTCTTTATCATTAGAAGTAATTAGCTCAACAATTTTAGTAGCTTTTAAAACACATATAGCAAGAACACCAGTAGCCATAGGATCTAATGTTCCAGTATGTCCCACCTTTTTAGTGTTTAAATGCTTACTTACGATATTAACTACATCACGACTAGTATAACCTTTTTCTTTATTAATTAGTATAACTCCGTCCATATAAATCACCTTTATAGAGTATAACTTGAAACAAAGAAAAACACAAGATGCTTAATCTGCATCTCGTGCCATTATAACTAATCTTAATAAACTTAGTAGGGTTGAAACTAAACTAGCCACATAAGTCATTGCCGCTGCACTTAACATAGCATCAGATTTTTTAACTTCTGCTTTATCAATAAGTTCTAATGTCAACAACTCCTCTTTAGCTCTTTTTGAAGCATCAAATTCAACTGGTAAAGTTACAAGTTGAAATACTAGAGTTGAAAGAATTATTAAAATACCTATTGTTAAATATGCAGTGATTCCTGCAAAGATAGAGATTAACATTGTAAAGTATCCTAAATAACTAACTATGTTTACAACTGGCACTAACGATGCTCTAATTTTCATAAACAGATAATTATCTTTATCTTGTATGGCATGCCCAACTTCATGCGCCGCAACTGACACAGAAGCAATCGAGTCACCATGAAAAATATCAGTAGATAAACGTATTACTTTCCTTCTAGGATCGTAATGGTCAGTTAGTTTACCTTTTGTTTCAACAATGTAAATTTCTGTTAATCCGTTTTTATCTAATATTTGACGCGCTACTTCAACACCAGTAACACCTTTTTTAACTTTAACTTTTCCATATTTACTATATGCACTATTGATTTTCGCTTGAGCAATTAAAACAATAACAAACCCAACAATAGCTAATATAATAGTAAATCCACTTTCTAGTCCCATTGTCATAAAACTCATATAATCTCTCCTATCTTACTATTTCATAAGTCGTACCTTCACGACCATCTTCAATTATTATTCCTTTTTCTTTTAATTCATCTCTTAATTTATCTGCTAATTCATAATTTTTGTTAATCTTTGCTTCATTTCGCATATTTATTGTATTTTCGATATATGAAAGTAGTTCAAGAGATAGTTCAATTTCCTTTTCCTTTAACAAATCTAATGATAAGACACTATCAAAATCAGCAATTAAGTATAACTTAGTATTATTATTTAATGCTTCATCTTTTAAAACATCATATAAAATTGTTAAAGATGTAGAGGTATTCAAATCATTTTTCAAACCATCTTTAAATGATTCTTGATATTTTGAAACTTGATCAAAGTCAATATCTCCACTTAAGTTGTTTTTTATTTGATTAACTCGACTAAGTAAACGTTTATAACCACTTACAGCAGTATCTAAACTTGGATAAGAAAAAACTAATTGATTACGATAATGTGATTGTAAACAAAAGTAACGATAGGCTAAAGGATTATAACCTTTTTCCTCAAGTAGCGAAACTGTTAAAAACTCCCCTTTTGATTTACTCATTTTACCTGTTTCTTCATTTAAATGTTCACCATGCAACCAATACTTACACCATTTATGTCCTAAAAAGGCTTCACTTTGGGCAATTTCATTTGTATGGTGAGGGAATATATTATCAACCCCACCACAATGAATATCTAAATGTTCTCCTAAATGCTTAATCGCAATTCCTGAACATTCAATATGCCACCCAGGGTATCCTCTTCCCCACGGACTATCCCACTGCATTGCTTGATTTTCAAATTTAGAAACTGTAAACCATAGTCCGAAATCATATGGGTTTTTCTTAAATTCATCTTCTTCAACATCATCTCTAGCACCAATTAATAAATCATCACTATTTTTCCCTGATAACTTATAATAATCTTCATTCTTACTAATATCAAAATATACATTATTATTAGAAATGTATGCATATCCATCATCTAATAATTTTTCAATCATCTTAATATAATCCTCAATTAAATCTGATGCCTTTTCTATTATTAATGGTTTTCTAATATTCAATTGTTCAGCATCATTAAAAAAGGCATTGGTATAATAATCTGCTATTTCCCAAACTGTTTTGTTTTCACGAGCAGCTCCCTTTAACATTTTATCTTCACCAGTATCAGAGTCACTAGTCATATGACCAACATCAGTTATATTCATTACCCTTTTAACATTGTATCCTATATATTCTAATGATTTTTCTAATATATCTTCAAAAATGTATGTCCTTAAATTACCAATATGAGCATAATGATAAACAGTCGGACCACAGGTATACATTTTTACCTCATCTTCGTTATGCGGAACAAATTCCTCAACTTTTTTTGTTAAAGTATTATAGAACCTCATGTTATCACCTCTTATTAATTATATCATAAATGTATTTTATCAACAATATGATTACATTACATTTTATGCATTACTTTATATTATTCTAATAATAAAAGATGTAGAGTCTACATCAAATTATCATTTTCAAAAATGAGCCAACTACCATCAAACATTACAAACCAAGTTGAATTTTTTTGCTTGTAAATTTGATTGTCTAATTCTTTAATTATTTCTGGATTGGCAAAATGTTTCCCCATATATCCGTAAAAATTAAAGTCTTGTTGTTCACTGGTATAAATTCTAAGTTCCATGGTATAATAACCTCGTTTTCCCTTTCATATAAACAATATATATCAAATATAATTTTATCTATTATATCACCTTTTGTTATTTTGTCACTACTATTATTTTTTTTTACTGGTCAACTTAATTTTTAATTCACAAAATTTAAGTTTTTCAATTTAATTATTGCATATAATTAACAAATGTGATAATATATATGAGTAATGTTAACGGACCCTTAGCTCAGTTGGTTAGAGCATCCGGCTCATAACCGGACGGTCGAAGGTTCGAATCCTTCAGGGTCCACCATTATAATGCAGGTGTGGCGAAATTGGCAGACGCACTAGACTTAGGATCTAGCGCCTTACGGCATGGGGGTTCAAGTCCCTTCACCTGCACCAATTTGATTAATTCTCTCGATATTCGAGTTTATAACTAACTATCAAATAGTTAGTTTTTATTTTTTAAAATATAGTCGAGAATACTAAATATAAAAAGACAAATAAAAAAAGATATAAACGA
>JAQVMY010000009.1 GCA_028703405.1 Bacilli bacterium | reverse complement strand
TTATTCATGTTACACCATAAAATTAATTAATATTTCATTAGACAAATATAAATATTTTGAATCAATATAAATATTATTTGAATTATCAATCAACTTTCCTTCCATAATTAATTTTTCAACATTAGGGACTTCATATATATCGAAGCCATACTTTTGATAAAATTCTTGTTTATTAATACCATTTATTTTTCTTAATCCAAGAATAAATTCATTTTCTAGCTTGATTTTAGAATTAACCTTTTCTTCTTCATCTCGGTAGTGATTATTTATATATTTAGTAATACTTGAAGTATTGGTATATCTAAGATCATTTATATATCCACTAGCACCAGCCCCAAAACCATAGTACTCTAAATTATTCCAATATTGGAGATTATGTTTTGATTCAAAATCAGGTTTACTATAATTACTTAGTTCATAATGGTTATATCCTTTTTTAGTTAGTCTTTCATTTATTAGTTCATACATTTCATAATCAAGTGTTTCATCAATGTTATTTACTTTTTTTATATAAAGTTTTGTTCTCGGTTCAATAATTAGTGAATATGTTGATATGTGATTAACATCTAGTTTAAAAAAACTGTTTATGTCGTCTACTAACTCTTCTTTAGTCTGGTTAGGAATCGCATATATTAAATCAATATTAATATTGTTAAATCCTACTTTTTTAGCTAGATTGATTTTTTTTATAACTTCTTCTTTATTATGATTTCTATTTAAAAATTTTAAATGTTCTTGATTAAACGTTTGAACACCAATACTTATTCGATTAACTTTATTCTTATATAATAATTCTAATAATTCTTTAGTTATGTGTTCAATATTTAATTCAACAGTAAATTCAAAATCTTTTGCCAATTTAAATATTTTTATAATATTGAGTAATTTACGTAACTCATCTATACTTAAACTACTCGGAGTTCCTCCACCTATATAAATGGTTTTTATTATGTCATGTTTATAATAAGCATTAATTTCTTTATTTAATGAATTTAAATAATCATTAACATATTTTTTATTGTAGAATATTTTACAAAAATCGCAGTATGAACAAATAGTTGTACAAAATGGGATATGGATATAAACTGAATCAATATTATTTCTCATATTTAAAATAATGATAATTGATTAGACTCATCAAGTTTATCTAATACTCCCATTATTCTCATTTTTTCAATGGTTGTAGCTGTTACCTTTCCTCTTTTTTGTAGATTCTCAATGCTTAAAAATGGTTGTTTACTGCGTTCCTCTACTACCTTTTTAGCAACTAATTCACCTAATCCATCAATAGTTCTAAATGGTGGTAATAAAGTATAGTCATCTAGAAGGATAAAGTTGTTAGCATCACTTTTTTCAATATCAATGTTAGCGAATTTAAATCCTCTAGCTGTTGCCTCAAGTGCGACCTGTAAAACTTCTAATACAGCCAATTCTTTATTAGTTGCGTCGTATCCTTTATCGATTATTTCTTCGATATCCCTTTTTATAGCGTCATATCCTTTAATCATTGATTCGATATAAAAATCATGACATCTTACTGAAAAATATGCAGTATAATAATATTTTGGATAATGGACTTTAAACCAAGCTATTCTTAGAGCACTCATAACATACGCTGCTGCATGGGCTTTCGGGAACATGTATTTTATCTTGCGACAAGATTCAATATACCAATCAACAATACCCGCTTCCTTCATCGTTGTTTCGTATTCTTTCCAAGCTTCTGGTTCCTTAGTTGGACGTCCTTTACGAACAAATTCCATTATTTTAAACGCATCTTTAGGTTTTAAACCATTATATGATAAGTAAACCATGATATCATCTCGACACCCTATAACATCTTTAAATTCACAAACATTATTTTTTATTAATTCTTGAGCATTTCCTAACCATACATCAGTACCATGAGATAGCCCAGAAATTTTTAACAATTCTCCAAATGTTTTTGGTTTAGTATCCATAAGCATCCCAATAACAAATTTTGTTCCAAATTCAGGTACTCCCAATGTTCCGGTTTCGCAAAGTATTTGTTCTGGTGTTACTCCTAACACCTCTGGTGAAGAAAATATTTTCATTACCAGAGGATCAGATAAATTAATGGAAGTTACATCGATTTCTGATAAATCCTGTAACATTTTAAGCATAGTTGGATCATCATGTCCAAGTATATCAAGTTTTAATAAACATTCGTCAATTGCATGATAATCAAAGTGAGTTGTCCTCCATAATGAGTTCGAATCATCGGCTGGGTATTGATAAGGAGTAAAATCATAAACATCTTTATAATCTGGAATAACGACAATACCTCCTGGATGTTGCCCAGTTGTTCTTTTAACACCAGTACATCCTTTAGCGAGACGCTCAATTTCAGCATTTCTCATAATAATTCCTTTGTCTTCGCAGTAGCCCTTAACATAACCAAAAGCTGTTTTATCTGCAACAGTTCCAATAGTACCTGCCCTGTAAACATTATCAATACCAAATAATTCTTTAGTATATTCATGAGCTTTCCATTGATAAACACCTGAAAAATTCAAATCAATATCTGGTACTTTATTGGCATCAAAACCTAAAAAAGTAGCAAACGGCATATCTTGTCCTTCTCGTGTCATATCATGATTACATTTTGGACAATTTTTCGCTGGTAAATCATACCCACTTGAATACTTACTACCAAGTGCTACACCATCTTGTTCAAAGATACTATGGCAACATTTTGGACAAACATAATGTGCTGGTAATGGATTTACCTCAGTAATTCCTAGCATTGTCGCAACAAATGAAGAACCAACCGAACCCCTACTACCAACTAAGTATCCATCATCATTAGATTTTTTAACTAGTTTTTGAGATATTAAATAAATAACATCAAAACCACCTTTTATTATCCCTTGTAATTCATTTTCAATTCTTTCCTTAATTATTTGAGGTAATTCTTCTCCATATATATTATTAGCAGTTTTGTAAACCATTTCTTTTACTTCTTCAGCTGAATTCTCGATTTTAGGTGAAAATGGTACTCCCTTAGTATCCAAAATAACTTCAAAAATTTCAATCATATCTGCAATTTTATTGGTATTGTTAACAACTATTTCTAAAGCAATTTCTTTGTCTAAAAATGAAAAATCTTCTAACATTTCTTCTGTTGTTCTAAAATGATTACTCGGGATAGTAGTAATATTTTTTCTGGTAAGAGGATGACGCCCTCCGCCTGGAACCTTTTGATTAACAATAATTTCCCGATATATTTTATCATCTACTCTTAAATGATGAACGTCACCAGTTGCTACAATAAGTGTTCCAGCTTCTTTAGATAATCTAATAATTTTTTTAATATGTTCTATTAAATCATTCATGCCTGGGAAATCCCCACCTTGTAATAAATGATCATAGCACTCAATTGGTTGAACTTCAACATAATCATAGAATTTTATTACATCAGTTAATTCCTCATCATTTTTAGATCGCGCTTCTAAGAAAACTTCACTTTGATAACATCCACTACCGATTAATAATCCTTCTCTTAATTTTTCAATTTCACTTCTTAAAATACGTGGTGTTTTATATAAATATTTAGTATTAGCTAAACTTATAATTTGAAATAAGTTTTTTAATCCAACTTTATTTTTTGCTAAAATATTAATATGATATGAAGTTCCAAATTTATGAATTTCATCTTTTGAGACTAACTTATCTAAATCAATAATTGTAGCGAAGTTTTGATCAGACAATTTTTTTAACATCTTTTGAAAAACCATTGCTGTTGCTTCTGCATCATAATCCGCACGGTGATGAGAATCTTCATCAAACACAACGTTATATCGCTTAACTAAAGCAGATAAACTATGACGACTAAAAGTTGTATCTAAAGTTCTAGATAGTTCTAAAGTATCAATTACAGTATTAGAAAAAGTACCCAAATTATATTTAGAGTAGGCCATTTCTAAAAATGATAAATCGAATTTCGCATTATGTGCGACTAGCGGAAAATCCCCAAACCATTCTATAAATCGTTTAATAACTTCCTCTTCCGATGGTTTGCCTTTTAACATTTCATCAGTTATATTAGTTATTTCTGTTATTTTAGGTACAAGAGGAACACCTGGGTCAATCAGTTCTGAAAAACGATCAATAATTTCACCATTGAGAAGTTTGACAGCACCAACTTCAATAATTGAATCCCCACCACCTGCATTAAGTCCTGTTGTTTCAAAGTCAACAATAACATAAGTTGTATCTAACAAACTACTATCAGTCGGATTAATAGTGATATTAATTTGATCATTAATCATAGTTAATTCCGCTCCAAATAGGACTTTGAAGGGTTCTTCACCTTCTTTTAAGTTTTTATTAATACCTTTCATTTCTTTATAAATATCAGGAAATGATTGAACACTATTATGGTCAGTTACAGCAACGGCTTTATGCCCTAAACTTTTAGCATATTTTACAAGTTCGATAGGATTTATTAACCCATCCATTTGACTCATAAAAGTATGAGCATGCAGTTCAACTCTTTTTATGGGGGCATTATCAACAGAAGTATCATCTTCTTTATCTAAAACATTTATATCACGAGCATTTAGAACTAACTCTTTTGAATAAATATCGTTTTTACTATAACCTCTTATTTTATACCACTTACCAATTTTAATTTTACTTTTTAATTGATTATATTGGTCATCATCTTTCGTAAATATCTTACAGTAAATACTATTAGTATAATCAGTGATTTTTAAAGTAATTATTTTAAAATTAGATTTATTAGATTCAAAATAATCAATATTAAAAATATGCCCCTCAACTATAACATTATCTGCCTCAGCAATAATATTATGAATAGACATTGTTTTTCCTTTTATTTCTTGACCTATAATAATTTTATTAGCAACATTTGGTTTTACTAATCCATTAACTTTCTTTATGTCTTCGTTTATCATTAGTTCTATTTCTTCTTTGATTTTTTGAGCTTTTTCATTATTTATTTTAATTTTAATTTTTATATTTTCAAAACCAAAGTTTTTAAAATCTTCAAACAATTGTTTCTTTATGCTTGATAACTTAATCTCTTCAGCTTTATTAGCAACCTCAATTGTTAAAATATCATTTTCATATATTAATGTTGCATCTTTAAAAGATAATAGCAACGGGAATTCCTTACTATACTTATCAATAGCATACAAAAAATAATCATTTACATATTCTTGTCCATTATTAGACACAATGAATCTAACTTTGATATTGTTAATAGTTGGAAATCTCTTCGGCAAATATTTAATAAAGTTATCGTATACATCTACTGGTAAAAATTGGTTAATTTTTATTATAAATTGATAATTGTTTTTTTCTTTATCACAGATAATTTTTTCAATACAACCATCTTCAAAACATTTATAGTCATTCTCATCTAGAGACAGTTGCTCTAATAAAATTTTTAATTTTTCATCCATACTATCACCTCTTTACTTTATATTTATATTTTGTTATAATTTTAATAGATAGTTCTTGCAACGGGCTATCTTTTTTTATTTTAATTTTGGATAATCAAGTATTTTAAATTCATACTTGTTTTTTTTATGTAACCTTCATCACCATAATCATAAGTTGAAAACTTACCTTTTTATTCGAACAATAATTGCAATTTTATTATCTTCTACATGTTCCTAAAAACAATTAATATCATCTTCTTTTTTCGATTGTGTAGAATTATATTTTGTTATAATTCGACATTTAAATTATAACATATTTTCAATGACTTTAAAAGTTAACTTGATATAAAAACCACAGAGTTTTTAGTGAAATAAACTCATCAAAAAACTCTCATAAAGAGAGTTCTATTTATTTGCTGTTTGCAATAAATACAAACCTATCACGGTCTTGCAAATCCTTTTCAACAACAATTTTTGATTTCGGGAAATATTCGCGAGCAATTTTTTTTATATCATCAGCTTGATTCATACCAATTTCAAAAGCTATTAAATATGTATCACTTAAATATGTTGGGGCATTTTTTAAGATAATCTCATAATATTCCAAACCTTTATTATTAGCATATAAAGCAAGATGAGGTTCATTATTTTTAACAATACTCATTACTTCTTCATCTAAACTAATGTAAGGAGGATTACTAATGATACAGTCATATTTGCCAGTTAATGGTTCAAATAGGTCTCCTAAATAAAAGGTAATATCAGTATTATTATTTTTCGCATTTTCTAAAGCTACTGATAAAGCATCTTCTGAAATATCAACTGCACTTATCAAACTATTAGGCATTTTCTGTTTAAGGGCGATGGCAATACAACCACTACCTGTTCCTAAGTCAACTATTTTTAATTCTTTTTTAAAGTTTTGTTTTAAATAATTAATAGTTTTAAATACTAATTCTTCAGTTTCAAATCTAGGAATTAAAACATTTTTATTTACTTTTATTTTAATACCACAAAAATCTACTTCACCAACTATGTATTGAACTGGCTCTCCATCTTCAAGTCTTTTCAATGCTTCCTCTAATTTTGAACTAGGAAGATACCTTTTTAAATAATCGATGTCAGTCATTATTCCCCAAGTAATCTTCTATTTTGGTCTTCTGTAATTAACGCTTCTATAATTTCATCCAAATCACCGTCTACAATTCTATCAAGTTGTTTTATAGTTAATGATATTCGATGGTCAGTAACACGATTTTGCGGATAGTTATAAGTACGAATCTTTTCAGAACGATCTCCAGTTCCAATTTTACTTCTTCTAGAATCGGCAACTTCTTCTTCTTGTTTTCTAATAGTTTCTTCATAAACTCTTGCTCTTAATAATTGTAATGCTTTTTCACGGTTTTGGATTTGGCTTCTTTCATTTTGACAAGTAACAACAGTACCAGTTGGTAAGTATGTTATTCTAACAGCACTGTCGGTAGTATTAACAGACTGGCCCCCAGCACCGCCACTTCTATATACATCAATTTTTAAGTCTGTTGGTTTTATTTCAATATCTACTTCATCAACTTCAGGCATAACTAAAACAGTAGATGTTGAAGTATGCACCCTGCCTTGTGTTTCTGTTGTTGGAACACGTTGAACACGGTGGGCTCCATTTTCATACTTAAGTTTAGAGTAAACATTTTCACCCTTAATCATAAATTCAATTTGAGAAAACCCCCCTGATGTTCCTTGTTCTTCATTAATAACTTCAATACGCCATCCTTGGCTTTCAGCATATTTTGAATACATACGAAACAGATCTCCAGCAAAGATATTGGCCTCATCACCACCAGCAGCCCCTCTAATTTCAACAATAACATTTTTATCATCATCAGGGTCTTTTGGTAGCAATAAAATTTCAATGTCTGATTCTACTTTCTCTTTTTGTAATTCTAAACTAGATAATTCAGATTTGGCTATTTCCCCTAATTCTGGATCATCAAGCATACTATTAGCATCCTCAATTGCTTCAACTAATTGTTTGTATATTTGATATTCATCATAAACATCTGAAATGGAAGATTGTTCTTTTGACAATTCAGTCATTTTTTTTATATCAGAAATATTTTCTGGTTTTATAAGTTCTTTATTTAACTCATTGTACCTTTTTTCAATTGTTTTTAAACGCTCCAACATAATTGTTCATCTCCTTGTTTGCTATTAAAAATTATACTATAAATGGCTAAATTATGCAATTAACTTATCTTTTATTTTTAATCTTTTAATATATGAAAAATGAATAGTAACTTTATTACTATTCATTAGTTTATTATAATTTAATCTTCTAGTTCATCTTCTTGTAATATTGTCAATCCTTCGAACTCGATATCTTCGTCTTCTTCATCGATATCTTCTGTATCATCAAGCGATTCGTCAAATTCTTCATCAAGTTCATCATTTTCAACAACTGATTCTTCTTCTAATTCTTCGTCATCAGTTTCATCAATAATTTCATCATCATCTTCTTCATCATCATCAAGCGTTACAACTATTGAATGATGGTCACGAATATCCCATTCTTTGTTTTCTAAAAGAACAAATCTTTTATCTATTGTCAAAGATGTATAATAATCACCAATTGCTTCTACATAATAATCGTCATCATAATTTAACAATTCACAAATTTTTTTAAATATTGTTGATGTTGACATAGATGTCTTATTTTCTTTTAATAATATATATGTTAAATCGGTATATGAAAGTAGTTCAATTTCTTCGTATGTCATGTCTTTCAACTTCATAAAACTCCCCCTCTTACATTTGCTTAGGTGCTTCTATACCTAATATACGCATGCCTTCTTCTAATACAATAGAAACAATTTCACATATTACTAATCTAAATTCTGTGGCATTAATATCGTCATCAATTATCTTTTCGTTGCCATAAAATTTATTAAAATCTTGTGCTAAATCAATAATGTATTTAGATAATTCGGACGGATCATACTTTTCTTTGGCTCTTATAATAATTTCAGGGAAACTATATAATTTAAATACTAAGTTCCAAGTATATTCATTAATTATTATTTTATTATAATCAATATTAACGTTTTGCTTATGATTTAAAAGTGAATTTATTCTTGCATTAGTATATTGAATATAAGGACCAGTTTCACCTTCAAACTTTAATATATCTTTTAAATTAAACTCAATATCGCTAGTACGATAATTTTTTAAATCATTAAATATAACGGCTCCTACGCCTATTTGACGGGCTACCTCATTTGAGTTTTCTAATTCAGGACTTCTCTCTTTAATATATTCATTAGCTAGTTCAATTGCTTCAACTAAGACGTCGTGCAACTTGACATTTTTTCCTTGACGAGTTGACATTTTCTTGCCATCTTGTAAAATCATTCCAAAACTAATATGTTTAATATCTTTGCTCCACTCATAACCCATTTTATCTAAGACTAATTTTAATTGTGTAAAATGCAGTGTTTGTTCATTGCCAACTACATATAATGCCTCTTCAAAATTATAATTCTTCTTACGGTAAAAAGCAGCTGCCAAATCACGAGTAATATATAATGTCGCACCATCACTTCTTTTAATCAGTGCTGGTGGCATATCATCTGTTAATCTAACAATGTATGCACCATCGCTAAGTTCCAATAAATTTTTTTCATCTAATTCTCTAATAACGGGTTCCATTTTATCATTATAAAAAGCTTCACCGTTATATGAATCAAATTTATTTATTCCGAGCAAATTATAAGTTCCTGCGAATTCTTTTAAAGATTCGGCCTTAAACCATTCCCAAATTTTCAGTGATTCCTCATCACCATCTTCAAGTTTTTTAAAATATGCTCTACCTTCATCTTCCAGTTCCGGATTAAGTTCAGCTTCTTTGTGAAACTTTACATATAATTTTTTGAGTTCATCGATAGGATTATTTCTAACAACATCCTCGTTTCCCCATTCTTTATAAGCATAAATTAATTTACCAAATTGCGTTCCCCAATCTCCTAAATGATTTATTGAAACTACTTCATAGCCACACTTTTCTGAAATGTTTTTAATAGCATTACCAATAACCGTACTTCTTAAATGTCCAACCCCAAATGGTTTAGCAATATTTGGTGAAGAATAATCCATAACTATAGTTTTATTATTACCCATATTATTAGAACCATATTCTTCTTTTTCTTCTTTTAGTTTATTTATAATATACTCTATAACCTTTTTTTTGTTAACGAAAATATTTAAATAACCATTAATAACATCAACACTTTCGTAAAGTTCATTATTTAAGTTTTCTTTTATCATAAGCCCAATATCATTAGGACTTTTTCTTAGTATCTTGGATAGAGAAAAACAAGGTACTGCATAATCAGCCATTTTACGATCTTTTGGATTTTCTATCAAAATATCCTCTCTGCTTAAAGAATCACTTAAGATATTATAAATATCATCTTTAATTATTTGCTTTAAATTCATTTTATCACCTCATACTCGAATTTAAATATAAATTTATCAATTATTTCACTCTGTTGATATAAATCATAGTCAACAATAATTAAATTATCTTTAATTACTAAACTATTAGTTTTTACTTTTAAATAAATTATCATATTCTGCTTTTTAACATTATATACACAAGTTGTTTTTTTGTTGTTTAAAAATTCAAAATTAATACAATACTCTTCTGTGTCACGCCGCATTTTTATTTTATCATTATTTAATAAAATGGTAACACTAATTAAATCTTCTTTGTAAGTAATTTTGTTATCTATAATAATACCCATAAATTTTTTTTCTATAACTTCATCATTCATTTTTAAGGTTGAATTTATCTTGATTTTCGACATAATTTACCTTTATCTCCTTGACTGATTGTAATTATAGCATAGTTTTTATGAAATTGCACTCATAAATTTATTTTTTTTTACAATACTAATTGTAGTGTGAGGTGATTAATTTTGACCAAAGTAAAAAAGCTAATAAGATTCGCTGTTTTTGCCTTGTTTTTTATGGCAGTCTGTTATGTTGGAGTTTATTTATATGCTTGGATTAGTCCAAAATTAATCATCGAAAAAGCCAACAAATTATATTTTTATGACCAGGATAAAAGATTGTTTTCAGGTTCTTCAGATAAGGATTGGGTTAGTTTAAGCAACATTTCAGAACATTTGATTAATGCTACTATATCAATTGAGGATAAAAATTTTTATAAACATCACGGCTTTGATTATCCAAGAATCGCTAAATCATTATATATTAATTTTATTAATAAGAAAACATTACAAGGTGCTTCTACTATATCACAACAGTATGCAAAAAATTTGTTTTTAGACTTTGGAAAAACATGGAGAAGAAAGGCTGAGGAAGCCTGGTTAACCTTGAGATTAGAAACCCATTATACTAAAGATGAAATATTAGAAGGTTATTTAAACACTATTAATTATGGTGGGGTTTTTGGAATTGAAAATGCTTCAAACTATTATTTTAGTAAATCGGCAAAAGATTTGACTTTAGCTGAAGCAACAATATTGGCGGGAATACCCAAGTCCCCAACTTATTACTCACCTATCACTAATGAGGAAAATGCTAAGGAACGGCAAACCATAATTCTAAATTCAATGGTTAAAAACAAATATATATCTCAAAATGATTTAGAAAAAACACTCAATGAGGAATTAGTTTATGTAGGGATTGAAGAAACAGATAAATTAACAACTTTAATGTATTATCAAGATGCTGTTATTGAAGAATTAAGAAATATTAAAACTATTCCACCTTCTTTTTTAAAAACAGGAGGTTTGAAAATTTACACAAACTTGGATGTTAAGGCTCAAAAAATAATGGATGATAGTATAAAAAAGAATATGCCGAAATCCCCAGACTTACAAATTGCCAGTATTGCTATGGAACCAATTACTGGTAAAGTTTTAGCACTTGCTGGTGGTGTCGATTATTCGAAAAGCCAATTTAATCGAGCTACAAGTTCAAAACGACAAGTTGGTTCAACTATGAAACCACTTCTTTATTATGCTGCACTTGAAAATGGATTCACAGCATCAACTTCTTTTATTAGTGAAAAAACAACATTTGTTTTTGCCGAAAATAAAACATATAGTCCTAGTAATTTTGCTGATATATATGGAAACAGACCAATTAGTATGGCTGCAGCCTTAACTTATTCTGATAATATTTACGCTGTTAAAACCCACTTATTTTTAGGTGAAGAAAATTTGGTTGATATCGCATCAAGGGTAGGAATTGAAAGTGAACTTAGCCCAATACCTTCACTGGCACTTGGCTCTGAAGAAATAAACATTATGGAAATGATGCAGGCCTACGGAAGTTTTGCTAATGAGGGTTATAAAATAAAACCTTATTTTATTGATAGGATTGAAGATATAAATGGTAATACTATTTATAAACATCAAGAAGTTAGAGAAAATATTTTAAATAAAAGTATTGTTTTTATTTTAAATGAAATGATGAGTAATTGTTATGCTGGGGAATTTATAGATTATAGTTATCCAACTTGTTTTAGTATAGGACCAAGAATTTCAAAAAAATATGCAATCAAAACTGGTTCAACTGATACTGACCATATAATTATGGGATTTAATAAAGATTTAGTTGTTGGTGTATGGACAGGATATGATGACAATCGTACAAGTGATGGCGCTAATAACATATATAGTAAATACGTTTGGATTGATGTCATGGAAAAATATTTAGAAGATAGAGGTGATTCATGGTATGAAATGCCTAAAAATGTTGTTGGTGTCTTTGTTGATCCAATTAGTGGTGAACTTGCAAATATGGATACTAAAAAGAAAAAAATTTTTTATTACATAAAAGGAACAGAACCTTATGATAAAAACCCTGACTTAGAAGACTTAATCCCTACTGTTAAAGAAGAATAAAAATAGTATTGAAATTTAATCAATACTATTTTCAATTATAAATAAAATTAATATTTAATAATCGTTCCCATGTCTCCCTGATTTATTAAAAAGGCATTACCATCATCAGTATCAAGATGCAATTCAAATTGATAATTTTCTGATACTTTCAATGTTACATTATGAATTATTCCACCTTTAACTCCATCTATTAAGACACATACTTTAGTCTGATTTTCCAATCCTAATTTCTTAACTTCGTCTGGTGTAATATGAATATGACGACTAGCAATAATGCATCCTTCACTTAATTCAATTTGTCCTTTTGGTCCTACTAAAGTAATAGGACTTGACCCTACAATATCCCCTGACTCCCTAACTGGAGGAGTTAATCCTAGCTTATACGCATCAGTTTTCGATATTTCAATTTGAGTATATTTTCTAATAGGTCCTAAAACGCGAATCTTTTCTATTTTACCTTTTGGGCCTTTAACTCCAATTGTCTCTAATGAAGCATATTCACCTGGTTGTGATAACTTTTTTAAAATTTTCAGACAATAATCACGCCCAAATAATATTTCTAAATGTTCTTTGGTTAAATGAGTATGTCTAGCTGATATTCCAATTGGTACTTTCATATCATTACCTCCAAAAAAATTATAGCATATTTTCAATAACCTTTCAACAGAATAACTTTCAAACATTACGCATAAAATAAATTTATTCTAATATATTTTTATAGAGAGGATGAGTTGAATGAACAATAGCTATTTTGGAAATAATAATTTCCCAGGTCAACCAATTTTTAATGGTAATGAACCTGTTCCTAATCAAACTGGGATCGTGGTACCACCAACTAGTATACCCTTTGAACAATCTTATATTGAAAATATATTAAGAGTTAATAAAGGAAAAAGAATCGATGTTTTTATGAGTTTTGCCGATTCAACTGAATGGCGAAATAAGGTTTTTACAGGAATTATTGAGGAATCTGGTCGCGATCATATTATTTTAAGCGATCCCGCTACTGGTGAGTGGTATTTACTTTTAATGATTTATGTTAATTATATAGAATTCCACGAAAAAATAAATTATAATATTTGATATAAAACATAAACTTTGATATAATATTATTAGGTGATAATAATGGACTTATTTATATATATCTTAATACTAATAATCATTACCTGTTTTATTTTAATTTGGTATATTGGAACTTTTAATAATTATCAAGATTATATTATTAGAATAAACGAGGCTGAAACTAACATTGATACAATCTTAAGAAAAAGATTTGATTTGCTAAATAAATCAATTGGTGTTATTAAAGCAAATAGTAATGCAGAAGGTGAAATTCTTGAGATGATTGTAAAACTTCGTTCAAGGAAATTAACTAATTTTGATTTAGATAGACAAATTTATGAAGCAATTAATGAATTCCATAATTACGGTGAACAATACGAAGATTTGAGAAAAAGTGATAGTTTTATAAAAATTGAAATTGATCTTAATGGGACAGAAGCAGATATAATTGCTTCCAGAAAATATTATAATGATATTATTACTGATTATAATAAATTAGTAACGAGATTCCCATCAAATATTGTCTCAAAATTTTGTCATTACGACTACAAACCATATTTTGATGGTAAAGATATGACTGATGAAATTGTTAATGATTTCAAACTATAAAAAGGAACTTTCGCTCCTTTTTTTGATTTATTTATTTTTTTCTCTTAATAAATATTAACATTACTATGATTCCACCAGTACTAATCCATATAGTTCGATTATGATTAATTTTATCATTTTTTGCCTGCTCAGGTTCTTCCTTAGGATCAATTCTAATAACATATTCTCCATCCTTTGAATATAAATAATTTTCCCTGGCATACCTTGCAATATAATCTGGATCATGTAATTTTTGTATTTCTGTTTTTAAATTATCTTCTTTATTTTTTAGAACTAATAACTCATTATCTAAACGTTTTTTTTCATTGCTTAATTTATTAATATTAATAATGTATTGAACACTGTTAATGCAAAAATAGATAACAATAAAAATTGATAATACACCAAAAGTAAAAACTCTTCTTTTGGATGCCTTACTGATTTTTCGTTTAGCCATTGTTATCACCTCGCATTTAAATTATATCATTTTTTAAAATGCTTAGCAACTAACCTAGGTACATATATTTCCACTATAATACCCAAAATAAATACAAAAAGAAAGTACGGATGAATAATACCATTATTTATTTTTTTTAATATAAAAAAATAGAATAAAGTGTTTATTAAAATAAAAAGTATGGTAATTAACCATTGTGCTATTTTATTACTTTTATATATAAAGTTATAATTAATAGTCAATAAAAATGAAAAAAAAATTCCATATATAAAACTATAACCTAAGGTTAAAAATTGAATTTTCAAAATCATTATTTAAATAACTTCCCAAAAATTGTTTCATCTTTTTCCTTTTTATTTAAACTATCTACATAAGTTAAACTATGTACTTTACCATTAATTGATACATTCCCTTGGTATGTATCCAATTTAATTATTTCCAACCCTTCTCCTTTTATAGAAACATATCCCATTGTTGTCTCCATCAAAAATTCCTCGTCATCAAAACTATCAATTTTTTTAACACCCGATATAACTATGTTTTTTCTTTCATTTAATGTAATTGCATGATTAAATGAAGTTGTTGTTGTAACCTTGTCCATAATCATTTCCTCCTGTTATTAAATTATATGTGGAGGGAATTTATTTATGTTAAAAAAGAAACCTTTCGATTTCTTTAGTTTACTCCTCTTCGTTATAAGCTTTTATAATAGCTTCTTCAAACATTGTGCGCGTTTCTTGATTGGTTGGATGTGCTATATCACGATATTCATCAGTTGGGGTTTTACGGCTTGGCATCGCAATAAAGAGACCATTATCACCTTCAATAATTCTTATGTCGTGAATAGCGAAGCAATCATCTAATAAAACGGTTGCAATACCTTTCATTCTAGAGCCATCTTTAACTATTTTACGAACTTTTACAGATGTTATTGTCAAGTATATCTCTCCCTTCAGTATTTATATAGTTAATTATATAATAGATTATCGCAAAATGCAATGTAAAGTGTCATTTTTACCATATTTCGACATTTATTAGTATTCTATCTTGATGGTTTTGGTAATAACATCGGAATATGAAAATGATTTAATCTCATTATCTAACTCTACAATAAAAACATAATTATACATTTCTTTAATAATAGCATCGTATTGCTCAAATTTATTTCTTCCCAAATTATAATTGATGGTTACTTTATTTCCAACATGCTTACTCAATTTTGCCTTAACATCATCAATTGTTATATACATACCATTACCTAGGGTAACCGACATACATTGTTCCCTTAGTTTTGATACCACCAATTCCCCTAATTCCATATTTAGTGTTTTCTAAAATACCTTTCAAATCAATATCTTTAGTAACATCAGAAAGGCTTATTTTAGAAGCAATAACTGCAGGATCTAAAGCATGAATATTTATACGTTTAGGGCTAGAGGCAAAATTAGCACCCGCCTTAATTAATTCTTCAAAGTTGGATTGACAAGCACCAGCAATAATAATAAGCTTTTCATGACTCTTTTCATATTTTCTTGATTCTTTAACAGAGTTTATGAAGTTGGTGCTGTTCTTATAAGTATCACCATCTGCTTGTTTATAATAAGCATCATGGCCTGTTATAACAACTATTGTTGGATTATAATCAATTAACAATTCTTTAATTTTATAGGGTAATTGTTCTTCTTTTTCTAAAATTCCAATTGCCCATATATTATTTTTTTTATAATAATTTAAACATCTATTTAAATAATCTTCATCACCATCAATATGAAGAATTTTGCCTGGCAAATAAAAATAATCATCCCTATTTTCAGGACCAATTTTATTTATTCTATTTAAATACTCTTCTTCCTGTTCATCACTGGGTTCTTCACATATTTGTAAATCCTCAAGCAAACTGTCCGCATATAATCTAACATTTATTCCTTTTAAATAACCTATATTATCAACAATATTAGTTATAACAAAAGCAATGTCATGGTTATACGATTTCCTAGTTACGATATCACCAATCTTGTATTCCATATAATCACCCAAATAATTATATGCATCATGTTCGTAATTTAGAAGAAAAAAAACCTTTTCAGGTTTTATCTAGTCTTTGATGTTGCAGGTTGTTCTAGTGTAAGATTAGATGTTATTTCATTATAATTATCATATACTTGATTTAAATTTTCATATTTATCAGAATCAAAAACATTATTGTTTCCATATAATAAACTGCTAAATTTTTCGATTTCCTCTGTAGTAAGATCTTTTTTATTAGCAAACATATTCATCAGTTTTATTTGAATATTACTTAACATACTTTTACCTCTAGGGTTATTCCGAGCTGTAATGTTATAATTCATAATATTAATTAATTCGTTAATATCATCAATTGTATTTCCAGTTTTAGATAAATTATCAATTAATAATTGACTATTATTATTAACGAATAATTCTTCAATACTTTCAAATCCAACAATTTGGCTCAAAAGATTAACACTGATTATTTCATCTTCATATAAATTATGCGGACTATCATTACCAACAAGCGTATTTGCACATATTGAAGCATAGCCTTCATAAATAGGATTAAATTGATCCTTTCTTAATTTTCCTATATCATTTTTATATGTTTGCATCAATATTAATTCACGCATCAATAAAAATTTAAAATCATATTCTTTTTCTATCTCAGATGTATTAATGTAAATAGTTTCATCTGTTTTATTATATTTCAATGGTTCACTAACAAGATACTTACTAGTTGCTTCAATTTTTAAATTAGCAATGTTTGTATTTATTGTTTCAAAATCGATGTTAGTAGTATTACTTGTATAAATATTAATCAATTCTTTAATATTTTCCTTGATTTCTAAACTTAAATTTTGATTGTTATCAATAGTATTTAAAAGTTCATCTACCTTAACCATTATATCACCAGTTTAATTATAACATATTTTTTTTAAAAATACATCTTTTTTTATACTTTAGTTTCATTCCTAATTGTTTTAATTGAAATGTTTGTTTTATTATTTAAAATATTTTCTATTATTTTATCTTCTATTTTGTTTTTTATAATTTGCACGATTTTTCGAGCTCCAAATTCATTATAATTTGCTAAATCAATAATTTCTTGTTTAACTCCCTTACTTATTCTTAATTTAATACCTTTCTTTTCATATTTATCTTTTAATATAAGTATTTTTTTATCAATTAATTTAATAATTGTTTCTTCGTTTAATCGATTAAAAACTATGATGTTATCAATTCGATTAATAAAGGCTGGCGAAAAATTTTCTTTCAATTTAGACATAACCACTTCATCACCAACTTTATTGAAGCCTATATTAATATCATTAAAACCAATGTTACTAGTTATTACAATAGTTACATTGTCAAACCTAATTATTTTACCAGTTGCGTCTTTAATTTGTCCCTCATCTAATATTTGGTAAAACAAGTTAACAACCGTATCATTAGCTTTTTCTATCTCATCAACGATTAAAACAGAGTATGGTTTATTTCTAATTTCTTCTAAAATATTTTGGTTATCAGAGTAACCAATGTAACCTGGTGGAGCTCCTAAGATTCTACTTATACTATGACTTTCTTTGAATTCGCTCATATCAAGTTTAATAACATTTCTTTCTCCTACTAAGTTGTTACCAAACACCTTGGCAAGTTCTGTTTTACCTACTCCAGTCGGTCCACAAAACATAATCGAATAACACTTATTTTCATCTTTTAGACCTAATTTTATTCTTTTTGCTACATTAATCGTTTCATTAACGGCTTCTGTTTGCCCAAGAATACTATTATTAATATTATCAGCAATACTATTAATAACTTCTGTTTGATCATTTAATATTTCATGAATTAATATTCCTGTTTTAGAACTAACAACATTAGCAACATCTTCAACAGTTACTTCCTTAACATTGTTTTTATATAAATTAATTTCCAAATTATTTATTTTGTTCATGAAACAATTTTCTTTTTCTTTATATGTAGATGCTAATACGAAATCATTATTAACAATTGCTTCATTTTTAGATTTTATAATTAATTTAATTTCTTTCATTAACCTTTTATATTCTTTTACATCCTTAGTTTCACGGAGATTTACTTTGGCGCATACTTCATCTAAAATATCAATTGCTTTGTCGGGCTGATTACGATCATAGATATATTTATTGGATAAATTAATAATAAGGTCAATTATTTCTTCATCGATTGAAACAAAATGAAACTTTTCATAAATTACTTTTAATTTTAGCATTATCTCCTTTAATACTTTATCATCTGGAGCCTCAATAACGACTTTTTGAAATCTTCTTTCTAAAGCTTTATCAGTCTCAATGAATTTTTTAAATTCGGAGGTTGTTGTCGCACCAATGCAACGAATCTTTCCACGTGATAGCGATGGTTTAAAAATATTCGATGCATCAATCGCACCTTCTGCACCACCTGCCCCAACAATAGTATGAATTTCATCAATAAATAAAATAACATCACTATTCTCTTCTAATTCTTTTAATATTTTATTAATTTTTTCCTCAAACTCACCACGATACTTTGTTCCTGCTACTGTTGATGCCATATCTAAACTAATTATGCGTTTATTTTTAAGAGAAATTGGGACGTCACCTGATACTATCAACTGTGATAATCCTTCAATAATAGCCGTTTTACCAACTCCTGCGTCCCCTATTAAAATAGGATTATTTTTAGTACGACGGCAGAGTATTTCAATAACTCGTTTAATTTCTTTGTCTCGACCAATAACAGGATCAAGTTCATTATTATAAACCTTACTTGTGAGATCAATTCCAATTTCTTCTAACATTAATTTTTTATTCTTTTTCATTTTACTAGAACTATTAAATTTAATAGTGAATTCGTTATATAATTCATCTATATTAATTTTTAATCCTAACATTATACGAAGAGCAACCCCTTCTCCCTCTTCTAAAAGACTTGAAAATAAATGTTCGACTGTAACTTCACCATTATTATTTTCTTTACTATCAATAATAGCATTTTCCATTACTCTTTTTAATAAAGGCGTATATAAAAACCAATTACTAGCCTTACTCCCAATTCCAATTATTTTAACTAATTCATCTTTTAATATTTGATAATCTAAATCATAATCTTTTAACTTTTTAGCAACACTGTTATCGTGTTTTAATATTGATAATAATAAATGTTCGCTACCTATATATGGATGTCTTAATTCATACATTTCCTCTTTAGCGTTAACAATAACTTTTCTAGCTTCTTCTGTAAAATTACCAAACATAATTACACTCTCCTCTTTTATAGTCTATGTTTATCTTGTGTTTTAATTATATTTTTTAAACAACAAAAAAAGTCATTGTTGATGACCTTCCGCTACATTAGATAATAATAAATACAATAAGAAAGAACTGTTATATATTGTTTTGTACATATGTGCCAATAAATCTGGTTTTCAATATACATAATTCACCTTAAGAACTCACTTTTCTTTTGGATAATTTTTATTCTTTTTTCATCCTATCTTTTAACATAACTGTAATTTTATCAATAAAATTATTACCTAGTATATTATTAATAGTTCCACTTTTCAAACCTGCAACAATATATACACCTGCTCCAATCATAGAGTAAATACCTATTTCAATTAATGCCCCACCACGCGTAATTGAGTTGATTGGAAAAAACAAATTAATAATTTTTAAAGTTATTAACATGATACCTGAACATAATATTACTTTTATTGAATTATAGAAAGATTTCTTATAATCAACTTTAAATTTTTTATTTAAATAGTACAAAAGTATAATCGTTGCTACTGTGTGTATTAAAAGAGTTGTTACAACCGGTGCATATTGAGCACCAATATTTAATGTGTTAAATAAATACATTATTGGTATGTTTAATATTGCTTTGCTAATAAAACTACCGATTAAAGTTCCTAGTGCTAGTTTACTATAATTTAATGTTTGAGCGCTATCTATTAAAATTGAGTATATTGAAAATGTTATCGCTTGATATATAAATATTCTAAATAAGTTAATACTAAATGCATCATACCCGTAGAAAAGAGTCCATACTGGCTGTGCTAAAAAACTAAGTCCCACAGTCATTGGTAAACTAATAAATAATATTAATTGTAAAGATTGATTTATTTTATGGTTAACATCTTCCATATTTTTATTGGCATAACTGCTTGATAAATTAGGAATTAAACTAATTGTTATTCCAAGTGAAATTGATATAACAATCATATTTAATTTACTAGCCCAGACTGTTAAAACTCCAATTGTCGTTTCAGCTATTTGACTTAGCCCCAAACTAGCTAATGTATTAACAACCGTCATTGTATCAATCATTGAATGAGCTGATTTTATCAATTCAATAATAATAAATGGTATAGCATAAGTTATTATTTTTTTAGCGATTTCTTTATTTGTAATTTTTGCTTCAGCTCTAGTAATTACTTCATTCCTTTTTAATGATTCTTTATTTTTTTTGATTTTAGATACTAAATAAAAGTATGCAACTAAAGCCCCCACTGTTGCCCCAAAGACAGCTATCCCAACAGTTGTTTCTAGCGATAATTTAAACACTTTTAAAGCAACAAAACTTCCTAAAATAATAACAATAACTCTTGCTAATTGTTCAATAACATTAGCTAAACTTGCTTCAGTCATAAATTTATGACCTTGTAAATAACCTTTTGTTACACTTAGTAATGGTACAACCAATATAGCTGTAGATACTATTCTAATAACTAATGTTACTCCTTCAATTGTATTTCCACCTTCAAGGTCTCCTAAAATAAGTTTTGCTAATTGAGGTGCGAATATCATTAATATTAAAAAAGAAATGATCCCAATACCAGCAATAATATAACTACCAATTTTATAGGCTTTTTCCTTAGTATGATAATATTCTAATGAATTATATTCACTTATAACCTTACTCATAGCTACTGGAATACCACTTGTTGATAAACTTAAAAAAATAGCATAAATAGAATATGCATATCCATATAGGGCTCCACCTTGTTCTCCAATTATATTTTTAAAAGGAATAACATATAATAGCCC
>JAQVMY010000008.1 GCA_028703405.1 Bacilli bacterium | reverse complement strand
ATGTATCAGGGATGGTTGTTTTTATTGATGGTAAACCTAGCAAAAACGATTATCGAAAATTTAAAATTAACTTAGATAAAAATGATGACTATGAAGCCATGAGGGAAGTAATTTATAGGCGCTACTTCAGAGTAATAATGGATAATTTAGTTAAACCTGACTTAATTATTGTGGACGGTGGAATAGGACAAGTTAATGCTGCGAATGAAGTTATAGCTTCGTTAAATATTAATATTCCAGTAGTTGGACTTAAGAAAGATGATAAACATAGAACTAATAAATTATTAACTTCTAACCCAATTAAAGAAATTGATATTGATACGCGTAGTGATTTATTTAATTATTTAGAAAGAATGCAAGACGAAGTTCATAGATATACGATTAATTATCATAAACAACTTAGAAGTAAAGGTGCTTTAGAAAGTATTTTAGATAATGTTGAAGGAATTGGAAGTAAAAGAAAAACCGAATTACTTAAAAAATATAAAACAATTACTAGATTAAAGGAACTTAGTGTTGAAGACTTAAGTATAATGTTACCCACAAATGTTGCGCTTAATTTATTTGAAGTATTAAAAAAATATGAAATCTAAATTATATAAAACCATTTTATATAATTAGAGTTGCAGTTAGAGTAAAGATTATTGGAAAATTGGGTTTATATTTAAAATTGACACCTAATTAATTTTGTGATATTCTTTAATTAGGATAAGGGAAGTGGGATTGAATGCTAAAAAAGAAAAAAGGTTTTACATTAGTTGAATTATTAGCAGTTATAGCGATTTTGGGAATTGTTTCAGTTATAATTATTCCAGCTACGTTAAATACAATTAAAAAAGCTCATAAAAACACATTTTTAAACAGCACTCGCAATTTGATGAACGCTGTTAATATAACACAAAAGGATTATATGTTTGAGTCTGGTATCGAAGAGTTGGAATTTCAATATAATAATGGGGTAGAGACTTCAAATAGGCAGGGTCTACAACTTGATTATACTGGTAAAAATCCGGAAAATGGAATAATTACTATTAATAAAAATGGTCGAATATCATTTGCTCTTCATGATGGGACATATTGTGCGGAAAAGGCTTTTAATAATAAGGAAATAATTATAAATGAAAAACCATTTAATGAATGTGAAGTTCCAACTAGCACATTTGCTATTAAATTTGGTGGAAGTGGTTCTGATTCTTTTGAAAAAGTTATAGAATTAGAAGATGGTTATCTTGCAGTCGGCTCTACTAATTCCTATGACGGAGATTTAGAAGACTTATATAATTTTGGTGATGAGTTTATGCCGGGTGCGATTATTGTAAGGTATGATTTAGAAGGTAATGTTATTTGGAAAAATAATTATGGTGGTGACTATGATGAAGGTTTTTATGATGTTGCTTTAGTAAATGATGGTTATGTTGCTGTTGGCTACAGCAGTTCAAGTACCGGAGATTTGGAAAATATGAATCTTGGAGAAGCAGATGGTATAATTGTCAAATATAATCTTGAAGGTAATGTAGTTTGGAATTACAATTTTGGCGGAACTAAGGATGATGGTTTTTATAAAATAAAAGCAGTCTCAGACGGTTTCATTGTTGTTGGTAGAAGCAACTCAACTGATGGTCATTTAACTGATTTAACAAATGGGGGGATAGATGCCATCATCGTCAAATATGATCTAGAAGGTAATGTTGACTGGAATAAAAATTTTGGTGGGGGTCACACAGATGCTTATTATTCAGATGCATTTAATGATGTAATTGCCATTGAAAATGGTTATGTTGCTGTTGGTCATAAGAGAGAAGCAAATGTTGAAGCAGTTATTGTTAAATACGATCTAGAAGGTAATGTAGACTGGAATAAAGATTTTGGAGGAAGTAGTTCGGAACAATTTAATAGTATAAAAGAAACTCCTGACGGCTATATTGTTGTTGGTGATAGTTATTCTACTGATGGCGATTTAGATACTTTAAATAAAGGTAACGTTGATGCTATTATAGTAAAATATTATAAAAATGGAGATCTTGACTGGAATTATAATTTTGGTGGAACTCGTTGGGAACAATTTCTAGATGTAGAACTTACTAATGATGGCTACATTGCTGTTGGTACAGGTGCTTCTGATGATGGTGATTTAACTGGTTTGATTCAACCTAATTCTAATGATGGCTTTTATAAATATTTTGCTATAATGGCTAAATATAGTTTAGATGGTACTTTGGTTTCAAGTAATTTCTATGGTGGGAGTGAAGAAGATGAGTTTAATGGTATAACAAAGGTATCAGATGGATATATAGTGTATGGTCGAACTTTTTCTGAAGACTTTTTTGGTGATTATTACATCAATTGTTTTGGAAGTGATGCATTTATCGTTAAAACTAACAGTAAGGTTCAAATTAATTTGCCACCAGTTGGTAATTCTAAAGTGGATGAGGATTATTGTCCACCACCAGTATAAACAGTTAATTATTTAAGAGAAAATGTTTTTATCATTTTCTTTTTTATTTTTTAATTAGATAAAAGCATTTTATAAAATGTTGTTATTTGATATAATGTAAGAGGTGATGTATATGACAAAAATAAAAGTAATGGATGAATTATTAGCTAATAAAATAGCCGCTGGGGAAGTTGTTGAAAGATGTGCCTCAGTAGTTAAAGAATTAGTAGAAAATAGTATTGATGCTGGCAGTACAGAAATTAAAGTTGAATTAATAGAATCTGGGACAAAAGAAATAAAGGTCATTGATAATGGTAGTGGAATGGAGCATGATGATGCTGTTTTAGCTTTTAGTCGTCATGCTACAAGTAAATTAATGACTGATAATGACTTATATAATATAAATACCCTAGGGTTTCGTGGTGAAGCCTTAGCTTCAATTGCTAGTGTTAGCCGGATTAATTTAAAAACTTCTACAGGTAATATAGGAACAATAGTATCACTTGTTGGTGGAAAAATTACTGAAGTTACCACAGGGGATGCTAGAAAAGGAACAATTATAACTGTAAGTGATTTGTTTTTTAATACTCCTGCTAGATTAAAGTATATGAAAAGTCTTTATACTGAATTGGCTAGTATTACGTCTTTTGTTAATAAAATTGCACTTTCACATCCAAATATTAAGTTTATTTTAATCAATAATGGTAATGTTTTATTGAATACTGATGGTACAGGGGACTTATTAAAAACTATAAAATCTATCTATGGCATTGATGTTGTTAAAAAAATGGTTGAAATTAAAGGTAGTAATGATGATTATGAAGTGTTTGGTTATATTACTTTGCCTGAAGTCGGACGTTCAAATCGAAATCACATGATTACTTTAGTTAATGGTCGAGTTGTTAAAAATACAGAATTAAATAAAGTTATTAATGATAGTTACCATACTTATAAACCTGATAATCAATATCCAATTGTTATTATTGGTATAAAAGTTGATCCAACTTTAGTTGATGTAAATATTCACCCGACTAAACAAGATATTAAGTTTAGTAAGATGGATAGTTTAATGTCATTAATTGGTGATGTAATAAAGAATTCCTTAAAGCAAACTATTTTAATACCTAAGATTGAATCCAAAGTAAGAGTTCCTGAAGTTAATCATAATTATGTTCAGTCATCATTAGAATTAAATAGGGTATTTGAGTCAGAACCTACCTATGAACCAATTATTAATAATGATTTAATTGTAGAAACAGAAGATAATTTGGAAACAATAGAAGAGATAAAACAAACATTACCAGAACTATATCCAATTGGAACAATTCATGGAACTTATATTGTTTGTCAAAATGAACTTGGTATGTATTTAATAGATCAACATGCAGCTAAGGAAAGAATAAATTATGAAATTTATAAAGAAAAATTGGGTAGTCCTAAAACGGAAACAACCTCACTTTTATTTCCAATTACGATTGAATTAACAAATGATGAATTTATTATTTTAAAAGAAAATAATAATATTTTAATAAATATTGGATTTGATATTGAAGAATTTGGAATTAACTCAATAATTATTAAATCACATCCAACTTGGTTGCCAAAAAATTATGAAGAAAAAGCTATTAGAAAAATCATTGAAACAATTATTCATCAAGAAAAGAATTTTGATATTGAAAAATTTAATGAAAATATAGCAATAAATTTAAGTTGTAAATTATCAATTAAAGCTAATGATAATATAAGTTTATCAGAAATGGAAAATCTAATAAATGATTTAAGAAAATGTTATAATCCATATACATGTCCTCATGGAAGACCAACAATTATTCATCATTCTAAATACGAATTAGAAAAATTATTTAAAAGATCTGGATTCTAAAAGAATAATTAATACTATAATTTTATATAATAGTTTTTAGTGTTAATTATGATAAAAATTATTATAATTATTTAAGAAAAATTGGTTTTGAAATATATATATATTTTACATTACATTTAATTATTTTCTTCTTTATCTCTGTAATAAATTGACAAAGTTAAATATTATTGTTATATTGATTGTATAGTGAGGTGTTAGATATGCAAGGTAAAAAAGGTTTTACCTTAATTGAATTATTAGCTGTAATTATTATATTAGGACTTGTAATGGTTATAGTAGTACCAGCTGTTAATAATGCAATTGAAAAATCTCAAAAGAAAACTAGTATTAATAGTGCACAAGGATTAGTAAGATCCGTAAATATTGTTCAAGGTGAGTATATTATTGATAACCCTATAAAGGAACTCATATTTACTTATACCGATGGAGTTGAAACCTCCAATGTACCGGGACTTAAATTAGATTATAGTGGCAAAAAACCTAAAAATGGCAACATAATCGTAAATGAAAACGGTAAAGTTTCACTAGTGTTGCACGATGGAAAATATTGTGTTGAGAAAGATTTTGACGATGAAGAATATGAAGTTACCAAGAAACCAATAGAAGAATGCGGAGATATTTTAAAGCAAGAAACAGATATAGCTTGTTTTGAGGTTGAATCTATGGACCATTTGTTTGGTGGTGAAACTCCTCCGGAATTGGAGGGAACATTAGCAATTACAAAGTATGATTTTGAAAATTGTCCATCTGATATAGTAATACCTAATCAAATTAATAATGTGGATATTGCTGTGATTGGACCAGCAGCGTTTTCCTATTGTTATTATGGCATGATGAGTGATGAATATATGTGTGAATTAGATCCGGAAAACCCAGGCTTACCATATAACCCATACCCAATTACAAGTGTTGTATTACCTAATGAGTTGTTTACTGTATATGAAGGAGCTTTTGCTTTAAATAATTTAACAAACGTTATAATTCCTAGTAGTGTTGTTGAGATTGCAGATATGTCTTTTATGTCAAATCAATTAACAAATGTTATAATTCCTGCTTCGATTGAATCATTAGATGAATATACATTTTTTTGTAATCCAATGTTAAACCCTACTTTTGAAGGTGATCCATTTCCATTGATTTTTTCATGTGAACATGAATGGCAGTAAATAGTTTAAAATGTTAAAAACATATTAAATAATATTCAATTGTTTTCTTATTTATCTCTGTAATAAATTGACAGAGTTAAATAATATTATTATATTGATTATATAGCGAGGTGTTAGATATGCAAGGTAAAAAAGGTTTTACCTTAATTGAATTATTAGCTGTAATTATTATATTAGGACTTGTAATGGTTATAGTAGTACCAGCTGTTAATAATGCAATTGAAAAATCTCAAAAGAAAACTAGTATTAATAGTGCACAAGGATTAGTAAGATCCGTAAATATTGTTCAAGGTGAGTATATTATTGATAACCCTATAAAGGAACTCATATTTACTTATACCGATGGAGTTGAAACCTCCAATGTACCGGGACTTAAATTAGATTATAGTGGCAAAAAACCTAAAAATGGCAACATAATCGTAAATGAAAATGGTGAAGTCGCCATAGCGATACATGATGGAACTTATTGTGTTGAGAAAGATTTTGATGATGAAGAATATGAAGTAATAAAAAAAGAAAAAGAATCTTGCACTTTAAATGTCGTAGTTGAATATACCGATGCTGCTTGCTTTGTTTTTGATGAAGAGGATAAGGTGATTTATGGTTATAACTTTTCAGAATGCCCAACTGATGTTGTCATACCAAATCAAATTGATGGTGTTGATGTTGAGCATATTGATAGTCATGCCTTTGAGTGGTGGGAAGAAAGAGGAGGACCAAAATTGACAAGCATTGTTTTGCCAAATAAATTATTAACAATTGGTAGCTATGCATTTTGTAATAATCAAATTACTAATGTCATAATTCCGAGTAACGTTATTGAAATAGATTATGGTGCCTTTTGTGGTAATCCTATTGCTAATTATGAGATTTTAGGAGACCCTTATATAGATGCTGATGCTTTTGCTCCTAATTGCGCGTGGTAAACAATTAATTGGTATTAATTTATGAAGGTAATAAAACTGTAATCAATTTTAAATATAAAATAAGAAGTTTACACTTCTTATTTTTTTAATACTTTTACTATATCAGCAAAATCAGTTATAACGACATTTGCTATATCATATATTGCTTCTTTATTTTGGTTTAAATCTAATAAAATACTTTTTATACCATAATATGAGGATTTTATGTCAGAAGCACTATCTCCAATAAAAATTGTTTCATCAGCGCTCATATTTTCCTTATCTAAAATAAACTTAAAATGTTTTTTGCTTGGTTTAGCCAAGGTGTCTTCACAAGTATATATAGTATTGAAATAATTATCGATACCAACGTTATTTAATTTTTTAATTTGTGAATTTTTAAACCAATTAGTTGAACAAAATAATTTTAATTCTTTTAAATATTTAAGATTATCTTTAACGTTAGGTAATAATTTAACATACTTTACTTCTAAATCAATCATTTTTTTGGCAAAGTCTTCAACCTTAACATTATGTTCTTTTAAAAATGTTAGATGTTTATCCCAAGACAAACATAAGTTTTCAAAAGTAAAACACTGCTCATTTGCTGCTTTTTCTAATATTTCAATAACTCCTAATGCTTGCATATTAAAATATTCTTTTTTTGGTTCAATTCCATAATATAGTAAAGCCTCAGTTATTAAATCCTCCATTGTTACATATTTAACTAAAGTTCCATCAATATCAAAAATACAATTTTTAAAATTATTAATATCGGTTTTTGAAAGACCATTTTTAATTATCATAGATTAACCCCCTAAACATTTACATATTATAACAAAAGATAGAACTGTAGTCTATAAAAAAACAATAAAAGGTAAATAAAGCACCTTTTATTGTGTGAGTTCAGTTAATTTTTGTGAAAATTCAGTTTGTTTTTGTTGTATTTTTTGTTGCTCAGCTTTTTCTAAACTATACCAACCATTTTGAAATAAAAGATTAAATATATCTTTAGCTGCTGCTTTAGTATCGTTAAACATTGGTAAAATCTCTTTAAATATATAGTCGTTACTAGCTTCATTTAAAGCTATTGAAAGATTATCTGACATACACTTTTCTGTATTTAAAATATCATTTAAATAATCACGATCGTTCATTGCAGATGTTTGCGGAACTTCTACTTTAGTATTTTGTACAGTATTATTATTCATGATTCCTCCTTAACTCAATAATGTTACAATTTTTTGACAATAATTAGCATGCATTTTTTGCAATTTTCCTAATTCTTTTTTAATTTCTTCATCTATCACTTCGTTAGCATAGTGCCCGCATTTCTTACTCGCTACAAAATGCCATTCAAATATATCTGATATATATGATAAATCCTTTGTTGATATCATATTTGGTACTCTATCCATGTAATCATTCCTTTCAATCTTATTATGGGTAAAAACTAAAATAATATTCAAAAATGATTGTGGATGCATAAAATTATGTTATAATGTGAGTATTATAATATTATTTTAGATATTTAAGGTGGAGGTATTAATATGAAATTAAAATCAAGTTTCTTTTATACAATAAGAGAAAACATTAAAGATGAAGAATCAATTAGTGGTAATTTACTAGTCCGAAGTGGAATGATTAAAAAAGTCGGTAATGGAATCTATATGTATCTCCCCCTAGGATTAAGAGTGCTTAAAAACATTGAAAAAATAGTTAGAGAAGAAATGAATAGAGCTGGAGCATGTGAATTAATAATGCCTAACATGTTGCCTGAAGATATTTATGTTGAAAGTGGTCGACGTGAAGTTTTTGGTGATAGTATGTTTGGGCTTAAAGATCGCTATAAACGTAATTATGTTTTAGGTCCGACTCATGAAGAACTCTTTGTTATGGCTGCTCGTGAAAAAGTAAAGTCTTATAAAGATTTCCCATTTAATTTATATCAAATAGGAATTAAATATCGTGATGAGCCAAGACCTCGTTTCGGACTTATAAGAATCAGAGAATTTGTTATGAAAGATGCTTATAGTTTTGATATTGATCTTGATGGATTAGATGTTGCTTACAAAAAAATGTTTGATGCCTATAAACGTATCTTTGATCGAATAGGTATTGAATATAAAATTGTAACTGCTGATACAGGTGCGATGGGGGGCCTATTATCAGAAGAATTTCAAGCAGTTGCGCCAATTGGTGAAGATACATTAGTGTTATGTCCAAAATGTAATTATTCATCTAATATTGAAGTTAGTGAAGCACTTAATCAAAATATAGTAAGTGATGAAGAAAAATTAACTAAAGAATTAGTTGAAACACCTAGTGCTGGTACGATTGAAGAAGTTGCAACAATGTTAAATGAAGTAGAATCTAAGTTTGTTAAAACACTAATATATAAAATTGATAATGAATTTTATGCATGCCTTGTAGCAGGAGACCGTGAGATTAACGAAACAAAATTATCTAAATTATTAAAAGCTTTTAGTGTTGAATTAGCAGAGCCTGAAGATGTAACAAGAATTACAAAAGCGAATGTTGGATTTGCTGGTCCGATTGGTCTAGATATTAAAGTTATTATTGATAATGAAATTGTTAATAAGAAGAATTTTATCGTTGGTGCAAACCTTACCGATTATCACTATAAAAATGTTAACTTATCTGATTTTGAATATGAATTAAAAGCTGATATTAAAAACGTTAAAGAAGGGGATCCTTGTCCATTATGTTCTGAACCTTTAATTTTTAAAAAAGGAATTGAAATTGGAAACACCTTTAAACTAGGCACAAAATATTCAGAGGATTTAAATTTATATTATACTGATAAATTTAATAACTTACATCCAGTGGTTATGGGAAGTTATGGTATTGGCATTGAAAGAATTATGGCGAGTGTTGTCGAACAAAATAATGATGAATTAGGAATAATATGGCCGACTATTATCGCACCTTTCAAAGTTGCAATTGTTTTAATTGATTCAGAAGATGAAACTCAAAACACTAAAGCCAACGAGTTGTATGACAAATTAAATTCAATGGGTATAGATACAGTTTTAGATGACCGTGATATTAGACCTGGTGTTAAATTTAATGATATAGATTTAATTGGGATTCCAATTAGAATAACAATTGGTAATAAAATAAAAGATAATTTACTTGAATTAAAACTAAGAAGTGAAAAAATAGGTATTGATATTAATGAAACTGAAATACTAGAAAAAATTAAAGAATTAATTTAAAAACTGACAAAAACCGATATTAAAATATATAATAATGTAATTGGTGAGAATATGAAAAAAGTAATAATGCCAATTCTGTTATGTATTTTTATCGGTTTTTTATTGTCTAAATTTATGTTAAATCAATATGAAAACAAACAAAATATTACACCTGTATTTAATAGTAGTGAGAAATTATACTTTATTCAGTACGGTGTTTATTCTAATGAAGAAAGTATGAAAAGTAATACTGAAAATCTAAATTATTATATTTATAATTTAACTGACAATTTATATTATGTGTTTATTGGAATTACTGGGGATGCTGAAAACTCTAACAAATTAAAAGGATATTTTAAAACTTTGGGATATGATACTTATATAAAGGAATATAGCATTTCTAATAAAGATTTTTTAGAAATGATTGAATACTATGATCTTTTATTAAAACAAACAAGTGACAATGATATTATAAAATCTGTTTGTCGCCAAGTTTTAGAAAAGTATGAGGAGAGTATTTAGCATGAATGTTAAAATTAAAGATATTCCACTAATTGATAGACCTCGTGAAAGGTTAAAAACTTTTGGAGCGAGTAGTTTAAGTAATGAAGAACTTTTAGCTATTATTTTAAAAACTGGAACCAAAGATGCCTCTGCTAAAATGTTAGCTTCTAAACTTCTATCAGAAGTTGGGGATATTAAAAATTTAGTTAAATTAAATTTTACAGAAATTACTAAATTTAAAGGAATAGGGGAAGCCAAAGCCTGCGAACTTTTATCAATAATCGAATTATCCAAAAGAATTAATAATGAAATAACCACTATTCAAAACGTAAAGATAACATCAACAATAAAAGTATATAAATATTATAAAGATAAACTTAAGAACAAATTACAAGAGCACTTTTATTGTCTTTATTTAGATAGTAGTAAAAGAGTTATTGAAGACAAATTATTGTTTAAAGGAACATTAAATCAAAGTATTGTTCACCCGCGTGAAATATTTAAGGAAGCCTACTTACTAAGCGCATCATCAATTATATGTGTTCATAATCATCCTAGTGGTAATATTATGCCATCAAATGAAGATGTGTTGCTTACTGACAAATTGGTGGATATTGGTAATCTTTTAGGCATTAAAGTAATTGACCATGTTATCGTTGGTAACGATAATTACTATAGTTTTTATGAAAATAATTTAATTGGTGGAAAAAAACTGTAAAGTATATTATAATGTAAATGGTGATTATATGCGAAGAAGACAAAATTATAAAAAAAAGTATTGGTTAATTTTAGTTTTTTTAGGAATTATTGTCGGACTAGGTATTCTTTATAAAACAGTTAATGATAATCGTAATTTAACTAAAATAGAAGGTTTAATTAAAGATACTGGAGTTTTTATTAATAAGATTGCATATGCACCTTTTGGTTTTATTAAAAATAAAATTCACGAGACTCAATTAAAAAATGAAATGTATGATAAATATTTAGAATTAAAACAAAAAAGTGATAATTATAATTTATTAGAAGCAAAACGCCAAGAACTTGAATATCAATTAAAAGAAATGCAAAAAGTACTAGATTTAAATCAAATTTTAAGTAAAGAAAGTTATTTAAATGCTACTGTTATTAATCGTAATATTGGGGTTTGGTATGATACCATCACCATAGATAAGGGTTCAAAAAATGGTATAAAGTTAGATATGCCAGTTATTGTTAATGAGGGTTTAATTGGAAGGATAACTAAAACTAGTAATTTTTCTTCTACAGTAAAATTATTAACTAGTGATGATATTACTGATAAAATATCAGTTAAAATTAAAAACAGGGATGATTATATACTAGGTTTATTGTCTAATTATGATTCTACTAATAAAACTTTTATTGTTGAAGGCCTTGACCAAAATGTAGATATTGAAACAGGTTCTTTAATAACTACAACTGGTCTTGGTGATTACTTCCCAAGCGGAATAATAATTGGAAAAGTAAAACAAGTTAGAACCGATAATTTTGATTTAGCTAAAATCGTTGAAGTAGAATCAGCTGTTAATTTCGCCCAAATAAATTATGTAACAGTTTTAAAGCGTGAGGTTGTGCAAGAATGATTATATTTATTATTATTCTATCATTACTTTTAGAAAACATAATGTCTAATTTAATTCCGATGGGAACTTTCTTTAATCCTTTATTTTCAATAGTAGCACTGGTTATTATTTATCCTTATTTCAACAACGATGATTTAAGGTTTATAAAGTTCTGCGCAGTTATTGGTTTAATTTATGATATTATCTTTACTAATACTTTGTTTTTAAACATGATTGTTTTTATAGTCGTTGGACTAACGATTAAACTAATTAATATAATTTTATCAAATAACTTTATAAACGTTATGGTTATTAGCTTTATTAGTATTGTTATATATCTAATATTAACTTATTTAATTTTAGTAATAATCGGTTATAAAACATTTGATTTTAATTACTTATTTTCTACTATTTCTAAATCTCTTTTATCAAATATAATTTACAGTTTCGTTATCTATATTATTACTGATAAAATAAGTAAAAAACATAAAATATTAAAAATTGATTAAGGTCTACTTAGAGATTTTTTTTCATATTATTGTATAGGTGATACTATGAACGATGAAATATTAGGTATTAAAGAAAAGATAAAACAAAAAAGAAATAATGCAACATCAATTATAAAAATAAAAAAGGAAAGTAAGGGATTGCTATATAAGTATCTTAATCGGTTATTGATAATAACTGTTTTAACATTAATCACTTTAATTTTTTTAAAGTCAAATACCAATTTCCGTAATTTTTTCTATAAAAATATCTATGATACCAACTTTTCATTTGCAAAAGTAAATGATATTTATGAAAAATACTTTGGAAGTCCAATTCCTTTTAAAGATTTATTTAAGGATAAAACAACACCAGTTTTTAATGAAAAACTAAAATATAAAGAGTCAAATAAATATAAAGACGGTGTCAAATTAGTGGTTGATACTAATTATTTAGTACCCTCTATAGATAAAGGAATTGTTATTTTTATTGGTGATAAAGATGAATATAAAAATACGATTATAATTCAGCAAAGTGACGGAGTAGATGTCTGGTATTCCAATGTAGGTAATATTAATGTGAAATTATATGATTATGTAAAAGAAGGAAGTTTACTTGGTGAAACCATCGATAACAATTTATATTTAGTATTTAAGAAGGATGGAACAATCCTTGATTATAAAGATTTTATATAATAAAATTTATATTCATTACCTTTACTATATAGTAGCTTTGTTATCTATTTTAACGGGTCATTTTAGAGACTTTGTTGTTTTTTCGATACTTATTATAATCCACGAACTTGGTCATGTCTTAATGGCTTTATATTATGGTTGGAATATTAATAAAATCGTACTTTTGCCATTTGGAGGATTAACAATTTTTCAAGAACATTTAAATAAACCAATATTGGAAGAATTCATAATATTAATAATGGGACCAATATTTCAATTTATTTTTTATTTTTTAGCTTTTTTGATAAAACCAAGTTATATGTTAACTAATTATCATTACGCTATAATTCTTTTTAACTTATTACCAATTATCCCCCTTGACGGCTCTAAACTAATTAATATTATTTGCAATCTAACTTTACCATTTAAACGCAGTCATTTAATAACCATTTATATTTCCATTATTGTAATTATTGGAATAATACTATATAATATTTCTGATTTACTTTTGATTTTAATTTTGTTATTTTTAACATTGAAAATTATTAAAGAATATAGAAATCATAAATATATATTTAATAAATTTTTATTTGAACGGACTATATATAAATTTAATTTTAATAAGATAAAAATTATTAAAGGAACTAAATTATCTAAGATGTATCGTGACCATAAACATATATTTAAAATCAATAAAATTTTTTATAAAGAAGATGAAATACTTCGTAAAAAGTTTGACAATCGGACCGACTTGTGGTAAAATTTTATATTGTGTAGAGCCTTACTCTACAACCGCTCAGAAAAGGTTTAAACATTAAGTACCTTTATGGCGAGTCTTGGAACTAAGGAGGTAAAAAATGAAAGCAGTTATCGAAACCGGTGGGAAACAATATTATGTGGAAGAGGGAACAGTTCTATATATTGAAAAAGTTGACCAACCAGTAAATGAAGAAATTATATTTGATAAAGTATTAATGATTAATGGTGTCCCAGGGAAACCATATTTATCAAATGTAACAGTAACAGGTGAAATTGTTAAGCACGGTAAACAAAAAAAGGTTATTGTATATAAATACAAAGCTAAGAAAAAATATCGTAAAACTCAAGGACACCGCCAACCATATACTAAAGTACTAATCAAAACAATTAAAGAAAAGTAATATGATTAGAGTAAGTATTAAAAAAAATAATGACTTAATAGATAAAATAACTATTAAGGGTCATGCTAACTTTGATGAATTTGGTTCTGATATTGTCTGTGCATCTGTATCAAGTATTGTTATAACAAGCATTAATGCCATGTTAAGACTTGATAAGGACTGTCTAGATTATAAAGAAGCCGATGGACTTATTGAAGTTATTATATTAAAGCGTGATTTAGTAACAGATACTTTAGTAAAAAATATGATTGATTTATTAAAAGAACTTGAAAAAGAATATCCTAAAAATATTAAATTAAGTTAAGGAGGTGCCCACATGGCAAAATTATTACAATTAAATATTCAACTATTTGCTCAAAAGAAGGGGCAAGGTTCGACTAGAAACGGCCGTGACTCGATTGCTAAAAGATTAGGTGCAAAAGCAGCTGATGGTGAATTTGTAACGGGCGGATCTATTTTATACCGTCAACGTGGTACAAAAATATATCCAGGTAAAAATGTTGGAATCGGTAGTGATGACACTGTTTATGCAAGAGTAGACGGTTATGTTAAATTCGAAAGATTAGGTAGAGATAAGAAACAAGTAAGTATTTATGCTGAAAGAGCTTAATAAACCATATAAAAAAATCTTCTAAAAACAAGTGGAAGGTTTTTTTGTTAAAATTTTTGTGAAAAATCATATATTATTTATATATATGAAATAAATAAAAAGATGTAATTTTAAAAAAAATATGTTATAATTATTTTAGAAAAGGTGATTAATATGTTAGAAGTGAAAAACTTAAACATTACTAAAATTATTAATAATCAACCTTTAATTAAAGATTTTAATTTGATATTGAATCCAGGTGATAAGTGTGCAATTATTGGAGAAGAAGGTAATGGCAAAACAACCTTATTAAAAGCAATCTATAATCAAAATCTAATATCAAACTTCTGTGAAATAAAAGGGGAAATCAAGTTGCCCAACCGTTTAGGTTATTTAGAACAAATGCTAAATGAAAACTGGAATAATCTAACAGTTAGAGACTTTTTTTTAAGATCAAATTTTGATGAAGAAATAGATTATTCTATTTATAATGATTATAATAAATTGTATGATGTTTTTAAAAATTTAAATTTAGACACAGATATAATTGAAAGTACCCAAAAGATAAAGACACTTTCGGGAGGGGAAAAAGTTAAAATTCAATTAGCTAAAATATTATTAAATATTCCAGACTTATTACTTTTAGACGAACCAACTAATGATTTAGATATTGATACATTAAAATGGTTAGAAAACTTTATTATAAATACTAATATACCAATTCTCTATGTTTCGCATGATGAATTATTATTAGAAAACACTTCTAATATGATTATTCATTTAGAGCAAATTAACAAAAAAACAGATGTTAGAAATATTGTTATAAAAGAAAATTATAAAACTTATGTATCTAAGCGTGAGCAATTTATAAAAAAACATAATCAAATGGCGGTGTCCCAACAAAAGGAATTTAAACAGAAGAAGGAAGTTTTAAAAACAATAAAACAAGAAGTGGAAAAACAAAATCCAGAGAGACAAAATAGAATGAGACATGTATTAGCACAAGAAAAAAAACTTGATGAGATAGAATTAAAAGAAAATTATGATGTAGAAGAATCCATTAATTTATTTTTTTCGGATAATATAAAAAACCTTTATAATAAAATAATTATTGACTACCAAAAAAATTTGGATTTATTAAATGGGAAAATAATTAATAATGTGAAATTAAAATTAATCGGATCTACTCATATAACTATTATTGGTAAAAATGGGATTGGGAAAACAACACTTATTGAAGATATTTATAATGAACTAAAGAATCGTCAAGATATAAAAGTTGGTTATATGCCTCAAAACTATAATCAGTTATTTGATAATTATCAAACACCAATTGATTTTTTAAGTAATAAGGTAGATGATAAAACCAAAATCATGACAATGATGGGGACATTAAATTTTACATATGAAGAAATGATTTCAGATATAAAAGAATTATCTGGGGGAACAAAAGCTAAATTATTATTAATCGGATTAGTGCTTGATCAATCAAATGTTTTAATTTTAGATGAGCCTACTAGAAATTTAAGTCCTTTATCTAACCCAGTTATTCGTAATATTTTAGTTAACTTTAAAGGGGCTATTATTGCTGTATCACATGATCGAAAATATATAACTGAAGTTTCTGATAAAGTTTTAGAACTAAGTGAAAAAGGTTTGATAGAAACAGTAATTTGAAAAGAGGTAGTAAGAAATGCCATTATATTCTTCAAAATATAATTTATATAAAAAAGTTGATAAAAGGTTGTTTGTTTTTAATACACTTACTAAAGGATTAATAGAATTAGAAGAAGATTATTTTCAAAAATTAAAAAATAATAAAATACAAGAATTGCCATCAGAAATTATTGAACAATTATTAAATGAAAAATATCTTTTAAAGGAATCTTATGAAACCGACTTATTATTTGTGGAAAGTGAAAAGAAAAAATATACTAGTGAAATTTTATCATTGGTTATAGCACCTACTATGAATTGTAACTTTGCTTGTCCATATTGTTTTGAAGAACGAAAAACATCAATTATGAGTAATGAAGTAATAACCTTATTAATAAAGTTTATTGAAAACAAAATAAAAACTCAAAAATATAAAAAATTAAGTATTGCTTGGTATGGTGGGGAACCTTTGTTAGGTATAAAAATAATTGAAGAAATATCAAAAATTGTATTAGATTTATGTAATAAATATAATTTGGAGTATTATTCTAATATGATTACTAATGGTTATTTATTAAGCAAAAAAAATATAAATAAATTATTGGAACTTAAAGTAAAAACCTATCAAATTACAATTGATGGACCACCTGAAATACATAATAAAAGAAGAGTATTAAAGTCCAACAAAGGAACATTTAATGTGATTTTAAATAATATTTAAAATATGATTGAAATAGATTCTTCTATTAATATAATGATACGAATTAATATTGATAAAACAAATTATAAATCTTTGTCTAAGTTAATTGATATTTTAAAACAAGAGAAAGTTAGAAATATTAGTATTTCACTTGGTCATGTTCAAAGTTTTACTGAAGTTTGCCAATCTATAGAAAATACTTGTTTTAATAAAAACCAATATTTAGATGAGTTATTTAATTTCGCCTTACTACTTAAAGAAAAAAATTATGGTGAATATATTAGTTTATTGGAAATACCTGAAAGAATAGTTTATTGTGGTGCAGTTCTCGATAATAATTTTGTCTTTGATCCTGAAGGATATGCATATAAATGTTGGAATGAAGTAGGAGTAAAAGAAAAAGCCTTTATGAATCTAATGAGACCTCAAACTGATAAAGAGATAATTAATGAAACAAAATATTTAAAGCATAATTCTTTATTAGATAAAAAATGCTATAATTGTATTGGCTATCCTATATGTATGGGAGGCTGTCCATACAATAATATTTATAGTAAAGAATCGAGTTGCTATGATTATGAAAAGGAAGTAGAAGATTATATAAAAATTATGATGGGAGGGGGATTTTTTGATAATAATAAAAAAATCAATTCCAGTAAATGAACAATCAGCAAGTATGAATTGTCCATCAAAAGAATGTCATTGTTCTAATCAACGTTCTTAGTGTCTGAAGACTTCCTATATTATAGGAAGTCTTTTTTGTGTCAATTTATAAAATACTTTACATTAATGATTGTAATGTTTTTTTTGTTTTGTTATAATTTAATTTCTGGCCTAAAAAAAGTTAATATAGAAAAATAGATAATATTTTTCTAATTACTGTTATACATGGAGGTAAAAAGGTGGAGTATATTTTAGCAGTTGTTCAAAATTCTACTACCAATGGTAGTTATTTAATTGTAGCTTTATTAGTGTTAGTTAGTTATTTGTTTTTAACAATTTCTAGCAATAAAAGGTAGTTTAAAATTTAAAACTTATATTTTTTTAAAAGTATTTAGTGTATAATAAGACAAGCGAGGTGATTAGATGTTTGTAGATGAAGTAGTAGTTGAAGTAACTGCTGGAGATGGTGGTAATGGCTGTATGGCTTTTCGCCGTGAAAAATTCGTAGATATGGGTGGACCATATGGAGGCAATGGTGGTCGAGGTTCAAATGTTGTCTTTAAAGTTGATGAAGGGCTGAATACTTTAGTAGATTTAAGATACCAAAGACTTATCAAAGGTAAAAGAGGAAGTAATGGTGAAGGTAAAGGTAAGCATGGTAAAGGTGCTGAAGATGTCATTATTAAAGTACCCCTTGGAACTGTTATTACTGATATTGATACAGGATTGATAATTGCTGATTTAACCCATAAAGACGATGAAGTCATTGTTGCTAATGGTGGTCGTGGTGGTCGGGGAAATATTGCTTTTGCAACAAGGGCAAATCCAGCACCTGAAATAGCGGAAAATGGTGAACCTGGAGAAGTCAGAAAAATTAAAGTTGAATTAAAATTATTAGCAGATATTGGATTAGTTGGAATGCCGAGTGTTGGTAAATCAACTTTGATTTCTAAAATCTCAGCCGCCAAACCCAAAATAGCAGCCTATCATTTTACAACTTTATCACCTAATTTAGGAGTTGTTAAAACCCTTGATAATCGGTCTTTTGTAGTAGCTGATTTACCAGGTTTAATAGAAGGGGCATCCCTTGGTGAAGGTCTAGGAGATCAATTCTTAAGACATATAGAAAGAACTAGAGTAATTGCGCATATCGTTGATATGAGTGGTATTGAGGGACGTGACCCATACGACGATTATCTTATTATTAATAAGGAACTAATGAACTTTAATCCTAAAATATTAGATAAACCACAAATTATTATTGCTAATAAAATGGATATAATAGGTGCTCTAGATAATTTAGAAAAATTTAAAGAAAAAGTAAAAGTTCCAATTTATCCTATATCAGCTATTAATAATGAAGGACTAGATAAAGTGCTAATAGAAATGGCTAATATGTTAGATAAAATTGAAAAACAACCATTATATGAAGAAGAAAAATTTGAAAGTCATGTTTTGTATAAATATCAGGAAGAAGAACCATTTACAATTATTGAAGAGCCTAATGCTTGGGTTATTAAGGGAGAAGAAGTGGAAAAATTAGTTCGTATGACTAGATTTTCTAGTGAGGATGCTGTTTTACGGTTTTCTCATAAACTTAGGAAAATGGGTATTGATGATAAATTAAAAGAATTAGGTGTTGAAGAAGGAGATACAATTCGAATACTTGATTTTGAATTTGAGTATAAACTATAAAGGATGCATTAAAAATGCATCCTTTTTAAATAACTTAACTACTTGAATTCTCATACCTCACTATCTAATGTAAAATGATTGACAACAAAAACAACACTTAATAAACATAATTATGATAAAATTTTATATTTTGGAAACAATAATTATGTAAAAGAGGTGGTATTTTGAATAAACAAAATAAAGGATTTACATTAATTGAATTACTAGCAGTTATTGTTATTCTTGCAATTATAATTCTAATCACTACTGCAGTTGTTTCAAATATAGTAGATAATTCTAAAAGAGGAGCATTACAAGCAAGTAGTTATGGAATAATAAAAACTGCTGAACAAAGCCATTCAATATTATTAATGAAAAATGGTAATGTAGGTTTGACAGAAGTTAGATTTGAAAATGGGGAAAAAGTTGAACAAAATGGTGATGTTCAACTTAATTATAAAGGAGATAATCCTCAATTTGGTAATATAATTATAACGGATTTAGGATTTACTGCGATTGCATTTTATCAGGATGGTTATTGTGCCCTAAAAAACTTTGACCAAAATACAGTTGAAACAATTAAAAAGAAAAAAGAGGATTGTATAATAGAAATATTAGAACCAATTATTGTTTTTACTGGGAATGAAACTGTAAATGTGGAAATTAAAACAGAATATAAAGAACTAGGTGTTAAAATATATGATGAATTTAGAAGATTAATTAATTCTTATGAAACAGAAATCAAAAAGGATGGAAAAATTGAAACTACAATTGATACATCCATTTTAGGAGAATATCAAATTAGGTATTTCCAAATTATTGAGGGAACTGAATTATCAATTATCCGCACTGTTAAAATAGTGGATACAACGAACCCTGTTTTAATAGTCCCAGAAGATACAACTATTTCGGATAGCCAAGTTGCTACTTATGATTTATTAGAAGGCGTTGAAGTTAGTGATAATAGTGGGGAGATAATTGAAATTCAAGTTACTAGTAATTTAATTGCTGAAGTTGGAGAGTATGAAATTATATATAAAGCAACTGATAGCAGTGGTAACGAAATAATAAAAACAAGAATAATTACAGTTGAACAAAGATCAATGACTTATAATTATAATGGCTCACCTCAAGAAGTTGTTTTGCAACCAGGGAGGTATTTATTTAAACTTTGGGGAGCAAAAGGAAGTAATGGTACTGGTAATTTAGGTGGTAGTGGAGGAAATGGTGGCTACTCTGAAGGAATTACTGTAATTAATGAAGTAACAACAATTTACATTTATATAGGTGGAACTCCTGTAAACAAAGGTGATTATGGTTGTACTGGTGGGTATAATGGTGGCGGAAGTGTAAATTTAGGCTCTGGTGGTACTAGTTCTAATCATTCTGGTTGTGGTGGCGGGGCAACTGATATTCGTATTGGTAGTGACTTAGCCTCAAGAATTATGGTTGCTGGTGGTGGTGGCGGTGGTGCTAAATACGCTGGTGGCGGCGGCGGCGGTGTTACTGGTGAATTTGGAAGAAATATAGATGGTCCAGTAGCGGGCACAGCAGGAACACAAACATCAGGAAATGCACTAGGAACAGGATGTAACAATACTTATTTTAAAAGAGCTGCTGGTGGTGGAGGTTATTATGGTGGAAAATGTACACCTTCAGGTTCTTATAAGGGTGCTGGTATTGATAATATTCCAGCTAGTGGCGGCGGTGGTTCTGGTTTTGTTCCAGGACATCCTGGAGTTTTGGAAAGTACTAATGGATTTACCTTTACTGATACAGTTATAACTGCTAATGTTAATAATGGAGTTGGTAAAATCACTATTGAAAAATTGGATTAAAACAAATCGATTATAATTGTGAATGAGTATATAAAAATTTGTTTTTCTAGATCAAAATTAAAGTTTTGATCTTTTAATTTATAAAAATTAAGAATATATAATAATCAATATAAAACATTAGTGTACAACGAGTATAAATATGATAAAAAAAAGTATTTTGGATATAATAAAAATGTAAAAGAGGTGGTATTTTGAATAAGCAAAATAAAGGAATTACATTAATTGAATTATTAGCAGTGATTGTAGTATTAGGTATTATTTTAGCAATAACTTCAACATCAATTATTAATATTGTCGAATTAGCCAAAAAAGGTGCTTTTAAAAATACAGCCTATGGAATAATAAAAACAAGTGAGTATACTCATTCACTTGCTTTAATACATGGGGAAAGAATTAATGTAGCATACACTTATAATGATGGTGTTGAGACATCTATACCTGAAAATAGTAAATATAAATTAAATTATACAGGCGAAAAGC
>JAQVMY010000007.1 GCA_028703405.1 Bacilli bacterium | reverse complement strand
TGTGGAAAACCTTTGCTTTGATTATAAACTAACAAGAAAAGATATATTATATAATGTTGATAATTAATAAAACATAAGAAGTTATTAACAATTATTTTAAATTATTAATAATTTTATTAATTTCCTTTTCTAAATTTATATTATTTATTAATTCTTTTTTAATTTTTTCAACAGAATGAATTACTGTAGTATGATCTCTTCCACCAAATAATAAACCTATTTTAGCAAGGGGTTCATTATAAACAGTTCTACTTATATACATAGCAATTTGTCTTGGTACTGCAACCGAGATGATTCTTCTTTTTCCTTTTAAATCATCAATTGTAATGTTATATGAGTTAGCAACTAAATGTTGAACCTGTTCTATATTGTTCTTTGTATTAAAACAATTCCCAAAATAATCCTTTAAAGCTTCAATTGCTAAATTTAAAGTTATGTCTGACCCACTCATCATTGTAGCGTATGCGACAACTCTTGTTATAGCACCTTCCAATTTTCTAATATCCCCAATACAATTACTAGCAATATATTCTTTAACTTCCTGGGGGAAAGTATTGTTAAGTCCGTGTCCTTCAATCTTTTTACTAATAATAGATAATCTTAGTTCAAAATCAGGAGGCATAATATCAACCATCAACCCCCAAGTAAATCTAGTTCTCAATCTATCTTCTAATTGCTTCAAATCATCAGGGGATCTATCAGAAGATATTATAATTTGTTTATTATTTGTATGTAATTCGTTAAATGTATTAAAAAATTCTTGTTGGGTTTTATTTGCAATTTCTAAATATTGAATATCATCAATCATTAATACATCAATATCCCTATATTTTCTTTTAAATTTTTCAACTTCATTAAAATTATTTTCATTTTTATTTTTTCTATATAATTCAATGAAATCATTAACAAATTGTTCACTAGTTACATATAAAACTTTTTTATTACTATTTTGAACAATATAATTTCCTATAGCGTGCATTAAATGTGTTTTTCCTAAACCACTATTACTATATATAAATAAAGGATTATATGTAATACCTGGTTTTTCAGCAACAGCAATTGCTGTTGTTTTTGCAAATTTATTACTGTCACCTACTACAAAATTTTCAAATAAGTAATTTTTATTAAGATTAGATTTAAATAGTTCAGTATTTTTATTTTCAGAAATAAAATTATTTTCATCTTTAATTTTTTCAATTTCTTCCTCTGTAAAATATTCAAAAATAAAATTAGATCCAGTAACTTCATTAAAAATTGTTTCAATTAATGTATCATAGTTATCTTTTAAATGTTTTTTATGAATTATCATAGGAACTAATACAGTAGCTTTATTATCATTAAGCGCTATTAGTTTTGTTTCAGCAAACCAAGCCTCAAATAACATAGGAGCTAAATTGTTTTTAACTTTATTTAAAAAATTATCCCAAATATTATTTATTTCCACAAAATCACCACCTAATATACCACTAAAATTATTTTACAACAAAAAAATGAAAAAACCAAGTAAAAAAGTACTTTTCCACAATAAAATTATTTAAAAATATTCTTATCCACAATTATGTGGATAAGTAAAATAAATTAACAAAATAAAATTAAAAGTTATCCACATAATTGTTAATAAAGTTAATATTTGTTTGTTTTCAAATCAAAAAAATAAAAAATATTCACAAATTATGTGGATATGATTTGACAAAATAAGTAAAGAACTATATAATTATAAAAGCAAATGTGAATTTAGTTCAGGAGGTGTTACAATGAAAAGAACTTTTCAACCAAACAACAGGAAAAAAAATAAAAAGCACGGTTTTTTTGCACGTATGAAAACAAGTATAATAAAAAGAAGACGTAAAAAAGGACGCAAGGTATTATCACATTAAAACACTACTACAATGTGGTGTTTTATTCTATGGAGAAAAATATGAAGAAAAAGAATATAATAAAAAAAAATAGGGATTACAATAGAATTATTAAAAATTGTAAACCAATTCGTTATAAATATTTAAGTTTTTATGTAGAAAGGATACCCGAAAAAAATTATTTTTTTGGTTTTTCAATTGGCAAAAAAATAGGAATTGCTGTTAAACGTAATAAAATAAAAAGACAATTAAAATCAATTATTTCTAAAAATACCTATCAAAATGGGTTCAATTGTATTATAATGGTTAATAGTGGAATTATTTCTAAATCTTTCCAAGAAATTGAAATGGATGTAAATAATAGTATAGAAAAGTTAAATATTTTGAAATAATGGAGGAAAAAATCAATGAAAAAAAAGTATATAAAAATAATAATTATGCTTGTGTTGGTGATAAGTATAACTGGATGTACAAAAAATTTTAAAAACGAAGGAAAGTTATATACTGAAAATATTTTGTGTAAACCAGAGAAACAAGAAACTTTAAATATATATAAAGAGGGTAAAATTGATATTAGTAACTTACCCACATGTTCTGAATTTAACATATCTAGTAGTGGTTATGAAGGATTATGGACAACTATTTTTGTAAAACCGTTAGCTTTTTTATTATTAAAAGTAGGGCAACTACTAAACAGCTACGGGTTATCAATAATAGCTGTCACAATATTATTAAGATTAGTAGTCATTCCAGTAACAGCTAAAACAGCTGCTCAATCTGAAAATATGAAAAAAGCACAACCTGAAATAGATAAATTAAATAAAAAATATGAAAATAAAAATGATCGTGATTCACTAATGTTGAAAAGCCAGGAGCAATTATTAATATACAAGAAATACGAAATAAAACCATTGTCTGGATGTTTATTTGCATTAATACAAATTCCTATCTTTTTCGCTTTTTTTGAAGCTATTAATAGAATACCAGTGTTATTTGAAGAAAACTTTTTAAATTTATTTGAATTAAGAAGAACTCCAATGGAAGCTTTCAAATTAAATCAATATTATTATGTGATTTTTATTATTTTAATAATAGGCACTACTTATTTCTCATTTAAAATGAATAAAACAATTTATTCTTCTCCTGAACAGGAAAAACAAATGAAATTAACAACAAATATAATGGTAGTAATGATATCAATATTATCTTTTAATTTAACAACAGGGATTGGGCTTTATTGGATATTTAATAGTGGGTTTACAATTGTTCAAAATTTAATTGTGAAAGGAAGTAGAAAAAATGTTACAAATTCATAATTTTGAAGGAAAAACAAAAGAAGATGTACTTGATAAAGCAATTAATGTATTAGAAGTTGAAGAAAACGAAATTTTTGTGTCTTATAGTGAGACAGAATCAAAACTTTTTAAAAGTAAAAAGACAGAATTGAAAGTCTTGAAAAACATTGATTTAATAAAGTACGTGAAAGATTATTTTACAAAACTATCTGATTTAATGGGAATTGATATAAAGTGTGAAATAAAAATAAGAAACGAAATATTAAATATTAATTTAATAACTTCAGATAATTCAATAATAATAGGTAGGGAAGGAAAAACATTAAATGCTATCCAATCATTATTAAAACAAAATTTAAATAATAATTTTCCTTTTAATATAAAATTAAATATGGATGTTGCTGGTTATAAAAATAAAAAAGTAAAAAATTTAGAATATAGTGTTAAAAAAATATGTAAAGAAGTTTTAAATAATAAAATAGGTGTTCAATTAGATCCAATGAATTCTTATGAAAGAAGAATTGTTCATACTGTTATAAGCTTATATGATGAACTTGAGAGTGAAAGTGAAGGAACTGAACCTAATCGATTTATAGTAATTAAGTATAGAGAAAACTAAGAAAACGAATCAATTATTTATATTAAATAATTGGTTTTTATTTGCAAAAGTGAAAAATATCAATTATAATATAACAACCAACTTATATTTGTAAAATAATTAAATAATTAGAAAGGAATCTGCAAAATTTTAAGTTTTAGATTATTGGTGAAAATATGGATGATACAATCGTTGCAATATCTACTGCCCTTGGTGTAGGAGCAATATCAATTGTTCGTGTTAGTGGGGGAGAAGCGGTAAAAATAGTAAATAGCGTTTTTAATGGGAAAAATTTAAAAAATGTTAATTCGCATACAATAAACTACGGTCACATCCATGAAAAAGGTAAAATTATAGATGAAGTTTTAATATCAATAATGCTTGCACCAAAAACATTTACGCGTGAAGATATAGTTGAAATAAATTGCCATGGTGGAATAACAACAACTAATAAAATTCTTGAAATTTTATTGAATAATGGTTGTCGTTTAGCTGAACCAGGAGAATTTACAAAAAGAGCTTTTCTTAATGGAAGAATAGATTTAATAGAGGCTGAGGGAGTGATGGATTTAATAAATTCTAAAACGGAACAATCCCGTGAATTAGCAATAAATCAAGTTAGTGGAAAAGTTTCTGATCTAATTAGAAATCTCCGTCAGCAACTTTTGGAAATAATTGCCAATATTGAAGTAAATATAGATTATCCTGAATATGAAGACATTGAGGAGTTTACAATTAACCATTTGCAAACAAAAATCAAAAACATAAAATTTCAAATTTTAAAAATTCTTGAAGAAAGTGAAAATGGTAAAATAATTAAAGATGGAATTAAAACTGCAATATTAGGAAAACCAAATGTTGGTAAAAGCAGCATATTAAATAAATTAATTGATGAGGAAAAAGCAATTGTAACTGATATACCAGGAACAACCAGAGATATTGTAGAAGGTACACTAAATATTGGTGGGTTAATATTGAATATATCAGATACTGCTGGAATTAGAAAAACTGATGATATTGTAGAAAGTATTGGTGTAAAGAAAAGTTTACAACTTATTAATAATTCCGATTTAATATTGTACGTTTTAAATAATAATGAAAAATTAGAAAAAGAAGAATTAGAAATAATCTCAAAATTAAAAAATAAAAATCATATTATAATTATTAATAAAACAGATTTAAAAAAAAATATGGATGACAGTAAATTAGAAAAAGAAAACATCATTTATATGAGTAGTATTAAAAATATTGGTTTTGAGGAATTAAAAATTAAAATTAAAAATATTTATAATTTAGAGAAAATAATTACAAATGATTTAACTTATCTTACTAATGCAAGAAGTATTTCAATTTTAAAAAATGTAATTTTGAAAATTGAAGAAGTTGAACAAAGTGTTACTAATAACGAATACATTGATATGATTGAAATAGATATCAAAAACATATGGCAGCAATTAGGTGAAATCATTGGTGAAACATACGAAGAAGAATTGATTGATCAGTTATTTATTCAGTTTTGTTTGGGAAAATAAATAATTGTTAAATAATAAGGATTGTGTTATACTTTTAGTATAATTTGAGGTGATTGAATGGAGTTATTTAGTTTTGCCCTAAAAGGAAATTATAAAAGATATTATAATGATTTGAAAGAAATAGGAAAAGCAACATCAAAAAAACCTTTTATAATGTTTTGTGATACTGTTTTGTGTACACTATTTCTAGGAAGTGGAATGCAGGATTATTTAAATTTTCGTTTTTACGAAAAAAAATGGAAGGAAAAAAAGGAATATGTAACAATTGGTTCAGCATCAAAATTTTATGATAAGGCTGCCAATATTAAATATGCACCCTTTATTTCAAACAAAGTCAATTTTTTTAAAAATTATAAAACATTTGTAAAAAGAGATATGTTTGATTATACAGAAGGATATGATAAATATTTAGAATTTATAGGAAAACATAATATTTTTATAAAAAAACCAAATATAGGGTTAGGTGGTAGCAATATTGAAAAAATAAATTCAAAATCAATAGAAAACCACGAATATTTTTATAAACAATTAGAAAAAGAAGAAGCTCATTTAGAAGAATATATTATTCAAAATTCGAAATGGGGAAAGATAAACCCAGGAAGCGTAAATACATTAAGAGTTATGACTTTTGCTATAGATGGAAAAGTTGATATCTTTTTTACAGTTGCAAGAATTGGTGTTGGAGATAGTGTTGTAGATAATTTCCATGCTGGTGGTATATCAGCTCTGGTTGATGTAGAAAAAGGAATATTAGTAGGAAAAGGATATACCAAAAAACTAGAAACATTTACTCATCATCCATTAAGTAATGTTGAAATAAATGGTTATAAAATACCATATTTTGAAGAAATAAAGGACCTTGTCAAAAAAGCAGCTTTAGTTAATGATAAAATACACGTGGTTGGATGGGATGTTGCAATTACAGAGAATGGCCCATTAATAATTGAAGGTAATAGAGGTCCAGGATGGGACATAGTTCAAGTAACATTAAATAAAGGTGGAAAATATATGATAAGAAAAATCAAAAAAGAAATGAAAAATCATAATTTATGGTAAAAGGTTTCTTAACCTTTTTTCATTTGAAATAATAAATAATTAGTAGGAGGTGTAAGATGAAATATGAAATAATTGTTGTTGGTGGTGGGCATGCCGGATGTGAAGCAGCACTAGCATCATCACGTAAAAATCACAAAACTTTATTAATAACAAGTAATATAAATAATATAGCAGATATGGCTTGTAATCCATCAATAGGAGGTAGCGCAAAAGGGGTAGTTGTTAGAGAAATAGATGCTTTAGGTGGGGAGATGGGAAAAGTATCTGACCGCTCTCAAATTCAAATAAAAAAATTAAATAGCCGAAAAGGACCAGCAGTTCAGGCTTTAAGAGCTCAAATAGATAAAATAGTTTATCCCAAAATAATGATTGAAACATTAAAAAATCAAATAAATTTAGAGATTTTAGAAGGAATGGTCGAAGATTTAATCATTGAAAATAATATAGTAAAAGGAGTTATTTTACAGGATAAAAGAGTAATTAAAAGTGATTGTGTAATTTTAACTACTGGAACTTATTTAAAATCTGATGTTTTAATTGGTAGTACTAGAACTAGAAAGGGACCTCACGATGAAAAACCAAGTCTGTATTTAAGTGATAATTTAAAAAAAATAGGATTTAAAATTATCCGTTTAAAAACAGGAACACCTCCACGAATTGATAAAAAAACAATTGATTTTACTAAGACTAGAATTGAAAAAGGTGATGATATTCACTTGAATTTTAATCATGATTACTATTATGATTATGATAGTAAGAATCAAGAACCTTGTTATTTAACTTACACTAATAGCAAACTACACGAAATTATTCATGAAAATTTAAATAAATCAAGTATGTATGGAGGTTTAAAAGATATTACAAGTGTAGGACCACGATATTGTCCTTCAATCGAAGATAAAGTGGTTCGATTTAGCGATAAAGATCGTCACCAAATATTTTTAGAGCCTGAAAGCAGATACTACGACGATATTTATATTCAAGGATTATCTACTAGTATGCCTCATGATATACAAACAAGATTAGTACACAGTATAGAAGGCTTAGAGAATGCCAAAATATTAAAATATGCTTACGCAATAGAATACGATGCTATAAATCCCACTCAAATCAAGCAAAATTTAGAAACGAAACTAATAGAAAACTTATATACTGCGGGTCAAATAAATGGTACTAGTGGTTATGAGGAAGCAGCTTGTCAGGGGCTATTAGCTGGAATAAACGCTTCACTAAAATTAGAAGGAAAAGAACCTTTGATATTAAAAAGAAATGAAGCTTATATTGGAGTCTTGATTGATGATTTAATAATAAAAGGTGTCACAGATCCATATCGTTTATTGACATCACGAGCAGAATATCGTTTGTTATTAAGACATGATAATGCTGATATTAGATTAAGGCAAAAAGGATATGAAGTAGGTCTAATTAGTGAAGAAATTTATAGCAAGTTCCAAGATAAATTAAAAAAAATAAAGCAACTTTTGGAAATACTAAAAAATACTAAATTAACTCCAACAGAAGAAATTAATGAATATTTAGTAAGTATTAACTCTGCAATTTTAAAAGATGGAATAACAATGTATGACTTATTGAAAAGACCAGAAATTAAAATTTCAAATTTTAAAAAATTTATTGAATTACCTTTTGAACCTGAAATCATTGAACAAGTTGAAATCAACATTAAATATGAAGGTTATATTAATAAGGCAAATAAAGATGTTGAAAAAATGCTCAAACTCGAAGAAAAAAAGATTCCTGATACTATTGATTATGATAAAATTCATAATTTGGCAAATGAAGCCACTCAAAAATTAAAAGAAGTAAGACCAACATCAATAGGTCAAGCATTAAGAATAAGTGGAGTAAATCCAGCAGATATATCAATTTTGATGATTTATTTAAAAAAAGGTGATAAAAATGAATAAACAAGATTTTGTAATTGAAATGAAAAAACTAGGTATAGAATTAAGTGATATTCAATTAAATAAATTTGAAAAATATTATGAAATATTAATAGATTGGAATAATAAAATAAATTTAACTGGGATTATAAAAAAAGAAGATGTTTATCTAAAACATTTTTATGATTCATCAACACTTGTTAAAGTAATAGATTTTGAAGAGGAACAAACATTATGTGATGTTGGCTCTGGTGCTGGTTTTCCTGGTATTGTAATAAAAATATTATATCCTAATTTAAAAGTTACTTTAATAGATTCATTGATGAAAAGAATAAAATTTTTAAAAGAAGTTATAAACGAATTAGAACTCAAAAATATAAATGTTGTTCATAGTCGTATCGAGGACTTCGGAAAATTAAATAGGGAAACTTTTGATGTTGTCACAGCCCGTGCAGTCGCACCTTTAAATATTTTACTTGAATATTGTATTCCTATTGTAAAGGTAAACAAATATTTTATATCAATGAAAGGAAATATTTCCCGGGAAATAAATTTATCTAAAAAATCACTTCAAATTTTGAATAGTAAAATTTTAAATGTTTGTGAATTTAATTTACCAATTGAAAACAGTTTAAGAAATTTAATATTAATCCAAAAGCAAGAAAAAACATCTATTATTTATCCAAGAAAATTTGATAAAATAAAAAAACAACCATTATAAAGTGAAAAAATTCACTTTTTTTATTTTGGGAAATATTTCCCAAAAAACATTGTGTTATTTCCCAAAGTATAGTATTATATATTTATAAGAATAAATTGGAGGTAAAACATGAATGAGGAGAAAAAAATAGTTGAACTAAATCTTGACGATATTTTGCCAAATAGATTTCAACCAAGAATTAAATTTGATGAGAAGGCAATTAACGAATTAGCGAGTTCAATTAAAGAACATGGTGTAATTCAACCTATTTTAGTTAGAAAAATGGGTGATAAATATGAAATTATAGCAGGGGAAAGAAGATATAAAGCTAGCGTTATAGCAGGAAAAGAAACAATTCCATCTATTGTTAATAATTTAGATGACAAAGAAAGTGCTGAAGTTGCGTTAATTGAGAATATTCAAAGAAAAGATTTAACACCAATTGAAGAAGCCATATCTTATAAAAAAATATTAGATATGGGTTATTTAAATCAAGAATCTTTAGCGACTAAACTTGATAAAACACAATCAACAATATCAAACAAACTTCGTTTATTAAATCTCAATGAGGAAATTCAAGAAGCTTTATTAGATAATATGATATCTGAAAGGCATGCTAGGTCTTTATTAAGAGTTGAAAACAAAGAAGAACAAAATAAAATGTTAGATAGGATAGTTGCTGAAAGATTAACAGTGCGACAAACAGACCTGGAAATAGATAAATTATTAAATATTAATGAAATAATCGAAGATAATCGAAAAGGGGCTATTTTTATGAACAATGAGGAAGAAAAAGGAGTTTTTAATATCCCAACGTCTCCTATAATAGAGGAAATTGAGATATTTGATGAATTTGATCAAGAGTTCAACCAATCAACAGAAAATGAAAATCAAAACATTAATACTGACACCAATTTAAAACCTGGGTTTTTAGATATAGAAAAAATCGAACAAAATGCAGAAGAAATTAATACTGAAAAATCGCCTGCTGACCTAGATAGTTTATTGAAAATAGATGATAATATGGTTGCTGGCATGATTGATAATAATAATTTAGAACCAGATGATAATGATGATGATAATATTGTTCATGGAAAATTTTTTAGTTATCTTGATGATAAAGAAAATAACATCGAAAGTAAACCAGTAGAACTTCAATTTAATAATTTCGATTTTGATTTAACTAATGCTAATGAAGAAGCAATTGAAAATACTTTAGAAGAAGATAAAATTGATAATAAAGAACAATTTTTATCTGAAAATAATTATGAGAATGTTTCAAATGAAATTCAATTTGAAACACCTACAACTGATATGGTTAGTGATGATAATCCGTCTAAAAACAACATTATTACAGAACCTGATTATAATTTTAATTTTAGTGATTTAGTTACAAAACCGGAAATATCAACACCAACGTCAAATCATATAAATTATATTGAAGAAGAATCAATTCCTGATTATACAATACCAGGAGTTGATGACCAAAACCTAAACAATAACAATATTAAACAATTTCACGAAGTTTTAACTGAAGTACGTGATTATTCTAAAAAAATTGAAGAATATGGATTTTTTGTTGAAGTTGATGAATTGGATTTTGGGGATATTTATCAAGTGACATTTAAGATTAATAAAAACCAATAAAACTGCTGTAAAGCAGTTTTTTAAATTATATCAATAATTTAAAATGATAAAATTCATGAAAGCAATATTACCAAAATTATAAATATTGTTAATATAATATAATAATGTTAAAATAATTATGGTGATACAATGAAATTTGAATTAAAATCGAAATACCAACCCGCTGGAGATCAACCAGAAGCAATAGATAAACTTATAAAAAATATAAATAATAATAAAAAACAACAAGTTTTACTCGGTGCGACAGGAACAGGAAAAACATTTACTGTTGCTAATGTTATAGCAAGTGTAAATAAAAAAACTTTGGTTTTAGCACATAATAAAACATTAGCAGGTCAATTATATAGTGAGTTAAAAGAATTATTTCCAAATAATCATGTGGAATATTTCGTATCGTATTACGATTATTATCAACCAGAAGCATACGTTGCAAAAACTGATACATATATTGAAAAGGATGCTTCTATTAATGATGAAATAGATGAACTTAGACACTCTGCCACTTCTGCCCTATTAAATCATGATGATGTTATTGTTGTAGCATCAGTTTCATGTATATATGGGATTGGTGAAATTGAAGAATACCGAAAAAAGATTTTAACATTGAATGTTGGTGACCTTATTGATAGAAATGAAATTATTGAAAAATTAATTGAAATGTTATATGAACGCAATAATATTGACTTAAAAAGAGGGGCATTTAGAGTACGTGGTGATATTTTAGAAATTGTCCCAATAAATCAAAATGGTAAGGCTATTAAGATAGATCTTTTTGGAGAGGAAATTGAAAAAATAAGTGAATTTGATACTTTAACAGGAGAAGTGTTAAGTAATAAGAAAACAATTAGTGTTTTCCCAGCTAGTCATTTTGTTACCAGTGATGAAAAAATAAAAATTGCTATTAAAAATATTAGAAAAGAACTAGAAGAACAATTAGAAAAATTTAAAAATGAAGATAAGTTATTAGAATACCAACGATTATCTGAAAGAACTAACTATGATTTGGAGATGTTAGCTGAAACTGGATTTTGTCGTGGAGTCGAAAATTATGCTCGTCATATAGCTTTGAAACAACCTGGAGAAACTCCAACAACCTTAATTGATTTTTTTACCGATGATTTTTTAATGATTATTGACGAGTCACACGTAACAGTCCCCCAAATTGGTGGGATGTATAACGGCGATCAATCAAGAAAATCAAATCTTGTTGAATATGGTTTTAGATTACCAAGTGCTAAGGATAATAGACCCCTTAAATTTGAAGAATTTGAAAAAAAACTCCAAAACGTTATATATGTTTCAGCAACACCAGGTAATTATGAACTAGAAAAATGTGATGAAACAATTGTTGAACAAATTATAAGACCTACAGGACTTCTAGATCCAATTATTGAAGTAAGACCAACAAAAGGTCAAATAGATAACATAATAAGTAATATTTATGAGCAAATTAACAAAAACGAAAGAACGTTAATAACTACACTTACAATAAGAATGTCAGAAGAATTAACAACGTATTTAAAAAAGATAGGTATAAAGGTAGCATATTTACATAGTGAAGTCATAACATTAGAACGACTAAAAATAATTAGAGATCTAAGAATGGGAAAATACGATGTTTTAGTAGGAATTAATTTACTTAGGGAGGGATTAGATATTCCTGAAGTAAGTTTAATAACAATTTTAGATGCTGACAAACAGGGATTTCTACGTAGTTCTCGTAGTTTGATTCAAACGATAGGCAGAGCTGCAAGAAATATTAATGGACGAGTTATAATGTATGCAGATAGCATCAGTGAGGCGATGGAAGAAGCTATAAAAGAGACAAATCGTCGACGAACAATACAAAAAAAATATAATGAAGAACACAATATAACTCCGACAACAATTATTAAAGAAGTTCGAAGTTTAATTAGTAATAATGAAGAAATAGAAAAATTAGAACCAACAAAAATAAGTAAAAAAGAAAAACAAAGATTAATAATTAATATAGAAGAAGAAATGAAAGAAGCAGCGAAAAATTTAGATTTTGAAAAGGCAATGGAACTAAGGGATATATTATACGAACTAAAGGTAAACGCTAAATAGTATATATTCTAAAGGAATGTATATTGTTATAGTTATTGTAATAATTGCCTAAATATTATATAATTATCAAGAAAGAAATAGGTGAGCGATAAAATGAAAATGGTAATAATAACAAATAAATCTAAAAGATTAAATAGTTTTTTAGATTGGTTTATTCATATGGTAGGATACGCTTTAGTATTGATTGCAGTATCATTGATTTTTAAAAAAACAATATATATTGATAACAATTACTTTGGATTATGGGGATTAATGGCTGCAATTATAATATATATATTAAATAAAACAATAAAACCAATATTAGTTTGGTTAACATTACCAATAACAGGATTAACATTAGGATTATTTTATCCGTTTATTAATGTTTTTATATTAAATATGGTTGATTTTATCTTGGGAAATCATTTTGAAATTAAAGGTATTTTCATGAGTTTTATTGTAGCTTTGTGTATATCCCTTATGAATCTGCTAATGAGCGGAATGATTATTGAACCTATTTTAAGGAGGAATTCATAAATGAACGGAATATTTTTGGATTTAGGATTTATAAAAATTTATTGGTATTCAGTGATGATTTTGATTGCATTATTAATAGGGGGTAGTTTAGTAATAAAAGAAGGTAAAAAATGGTCTGTTAATGAAGATTTTTTGATTAATTTATTTTTTTATCTAATCCCTTTATCAATCATAGGTGCTAGATTATATTTTGTAGCATTCAATTCAGAATATTATAAGAATAATGTTATGGAAATTTTTAAAACTTGGGAAGGTGGACTAGCAATACATGGCGCTATTATTGTAGGTCTACTTTTTCTGGTTTTTTACACTAAAAAACATAAGGTTAGTACCTTTAGGTTACTTGATATGATGGCGGTAGGAATGTTAATTGGTCAGGCAATAGGACGTTGGGGGAATTTTTTTAATCAAGAAGCATATGGTGTAGCTACAAGTGCAGAATTTTTAAAAAAATTGTTTATTCCTCAATTTATAATAGATGGAATGCAAATCAACGGTGTTTATTACCATCCAACTTTTCTTTATGAATCATTATGGTGTTTTGTTGGATTTATTCTCATTTTATTAATACGTCGCTATAAATATTTAAAAATAGGACAATTAACATCATTTTATCTAATTTGGTATGGATTAGGTCGTTTCTTTGTTGAATACTTAAGAACTGATAGTTTAATGTATAATAATTTAAAAATGGCTCAACTTGCATCAATTGCTATGGTATTTATAGGAATAATATTATATTTTATTAAGAACAGAGGTTCTAGATTGAGTAACTTATATAACGATGAGGAGAATGTCGAAAATGTTATCTTTTGATTGTGTAGTAATAGGTAGTGGAGCAGCAGGAATGACAGCTGCTGTTTATCTAAAAAGAGCTAACCTAAGTGTAGCCCTAATTGAAAAAAGTGCGCCAGGGGGACAAATGAACAATAGTTATAATATAGAAAATTACCCAGGATTCAAAAAAATTGATGGTGTCAGTCTGTCGCTTAATATGCATAGTCAAGTTATTAATACAGGTGTTGATTATAAATATGGTAATGTTTTAGATATTGAAAATTTTGGTAATTATAAAGTCATAAAAACAGATTTAGAAGAAATAAAATGCAAAGTAGTTATTATTGCTAGTGGGCGAGTTCCTAGAAAACTTGGTTTAGAAAATGAGGATATGCTAATAGGTCGCGGTATTGCCTTTTGCGCCCTATGCGACGGTTCATTTTACAAAGATAAAGTAGTTGCAATTGTCGGTGGTGGTAACAGCGCAATTGAGGATGCAATATATTTAGCTGGTATTTGTAAAGAGGTTATAATTATCCATCGTCGTGATTATTTTACTGCTGATGTTACTACCCAGGATAAATTAAAAAACTTTGAAAACATTAAAATAAAATACAATAGTGTTGTAAATACACTATATTCAAATAACAACTCTTTATCATCAATTAATATTAAAACTAACGACCAAGAACAACAAATAGCTATTGATGGATTATTCCTTAATGTTGGATATGTTCCTGATACTAAATACTTAATTAATCTTGGTATTAAATTAGATAATAATTATGTTATTGTTGATGAGCATATGAGGACTAATGTAAAAAATGTCTATGCTTGTGGTGATGTTATAAAAAAAGAAATTTATCAAATAACAACCGCAGTTGGAGATGGAACAATTGCTGCAACTTCTGCGAAAAAAGATATTAACTAAAATATCTTTTTTATTAGAGTCAATTCCTAGATTTATTCAACAGTTTATGTTAAAATGAATATTAGATATACTTATAGAAAATGGTGATATAATGGGAAAGATAATTTCACTTGTTAATCAAAAAGGTGGGGTTGGAAAAACAACATCGAGTATTAATTTAGCAGCCTCATTAGGGATACTAAGAAAAAAAGTCTTGCTAGTTGATTTAGATCCGCAAGGTAATACTACAACTGGTATTGGGATCAATAAAGCAGATATTACAAAAAGTATATATGATTTATTAATTGATAATTCAACATTAAAAGAAGTAATAGTTAAAACAAAATTTAAAAACCTATATGTTATTCCTGCAACAATTAATTTAGCGGGTGTAGATATCGAATTAATGGATAAAAGTCGTCAAGAACCAGGATTTGCTAAAGGTGGTCAATTAAAAAAACACTTAGATGAAACTAAGGAAATGTTTGATTATATTATTGTTGATTGTCCTCCATCATTGGGGATTTTAACAACGAATGCTTTAACTGCTAGTGATTCTGTAATAATACCAGTTCAATGTGAATTTTTTGCATTAGAAGGAATAATGCAATTATTAAACACTATAATGTTAGCTCAAAAAAATCTTAATCCAACACTTGATATTGAGGGAGTTTTGCTTACAATGCTTGATAGTAGAACAAAACTTGGATTAGAGGTTGTTGAGGAAATAAAGAGTTATTTTAAAGAACGTGTATATGATACAATAATACCAAGATTAGTTCGTTTATCGGAGGCTCCTAGTCATGGTAAACCAATTTTGGCCTATGACCCACAAAGCAGAGGTACAGAAGCTTATTTAAATTTAGCTAAGGAAGTGATTGAGAGAAATGGAAAATAAAAAAAAGGCCCTAGGAATGGGATTAGAACAACTTTTTAACAATGAAAATCTAGATCTTGCTAATGTTGAAAAGAAAATTTATGAAACCGCAAATCGGGAAGAAATAATTGATATAAAAATAAGTGATTTAAGACCTAATCCATATCAACCACGAAAAGTGTTTGATGAAGAAGCAATCGAAGAACTGTCAAACTCAATTAAAGAACACGGAGTAATTCAGCCAATAATTATAAAAAAGGCTATTAAAGGATACGAAATAATTGCAGGCGAAAGGCGAGTTCGTGCTAGTAAGAAAGTTGGATTAGAAAAAATTCCAGCCATCATTCGTAATTTTACAGATACAGAAATGATGGAAATTGCTTTATTAGAAAATTTACAACGTGAAAATTTAACAGCTATTGAGGAAGCTCACGCATATCAACAAATGTTGAGAAAATTAAAATTAACTCATGATGAATTATCGAAAAGGGTTGGTAAAAGTAGAAGTCATATTACAAATATCTTGGGACTTTTGAGGTTACCCCAAGAAGTTCAGGAAATGATTGTGCTTAATAAAATTTCAATGGGACATGCTCGTATTTTAAGTAAATTAGATGATGACAATCAAATAATTGAAACAGCCAATAAAATAATTAAAGAAGCAATTCCTGTTAGGAAACTTGAAAAAGTGACAGAAGGAAAAGAATTTGAGAGAAGAATTCCAATTAATAGACGTGTTACAGAAGAGAATGAAAATTATAAATATGTTGAAAATTTAGTTGGAGAAAAATTAGATACAAAGGTTAAAATAAAAGATAAAAAAATAATTATTAATTTTAATAATGTAGCAGACTTAAATCGTATCTTAGAAATTTTAAACATAAAAGAGTAATTATATATATATTTTCAATTAATAAATTTATATGAAAAATATAGAATTAGATTGGAAATAAAATTTTTAATAGGACTGTAAGTTAGAACTGAAATACTATCCGCAATCAGAATTGCGTTAAAAGAACGCAAAAATGATTTAACATTGTAATTAAGGAGAAGATATGGAAAAAGAATATAAATTAGGCAGTATAGTTACGATGAAAAAAGCACACCCTTGTGGAACTAATGAATGGATTATTACGAGAGTTGGTGCTGATATAAAAATAAAATGTATTAGTTGTAGTAGAAGTATTATGATGCCAAGAATTAAATTTAATAAAAAAGTTAAAAAAATATTAACTTATTAGGTAATTATATATTACACGAGGAGGAAGTATGGGGAAAGAAAAAAAAGAACATATTAAAATAGGCAAAAATCCAATAATAGCAATTATTTTTATTACAGTTATTGTAGCAATTATTAGTTCAATATTATCCTTATTAGGACTTGAAGGACAAAAAACAGTTATTGTAAATAATACACTTGAAACTTCATTAATAACTATTAGAAACATTTTTACAGTCGATGGAATAAAATTCATCCTAGGGAACTCTATTACAAATTTTCAAATTGTTGAAGCATTGGGACTTTTAGTTGTATCTTTAATAACTATTAGTTTTATGGATTATAGTGGATTAATAAAACCTATTGCTAAACCTTTAAAAAAAGTAAAACCTTTTGTTTTAACATTTATTATTTTAATTATTAGTGCCTTGTTATCCTTTGTTGGGGACTACAGTTATCTAATAATGATGCCTTTTGTAGCACTTGTTTATAAGGAGTTAGGTAAAAATCCTGTTGCCGGGATAATAACAGTGTTTTTGGGATTGACTCTTGGTTATGGAACAGGTTTTATTTTTAATAACAATGATTATTTGTTAGGTCGATTAACTGAACAAGCGGCTAAAATAGATGTGGATAAAAATTACAAATATCATTTAATATCTAATTTATATATTATGATAAGTTCTATAATTATTTTGATTTTCGTTTTAACTTATTGCATTGAAAAGAAAATAGCGCCAAAACTTAGTAAAATAAAGAAAGAAGAAATTGAAATTATAGAACCTCAAGAAATAAACAAAAATGCAATTATTTTTAGTGGATTAGTTTTTACAACATTAGTTATAATTTTAATCTATTGTTTAATACCTGGCCTTCCAGCTTCAGGATTACTACTAAATAATGAAGGTCAAACATATTTATCGAGTCTAAACTCTCCAAATGCTTCATTTGGGGAAGGATTACCGTATATAATAATGTTTATTATGATGTTGACTAGTTATATATATGGTAAAATAAGTAAGAATATAACAAAAGAAAATGACTATAGTACTAGTCTATCAAAAAATTTATATGGAATTGGATATGTTTTAACTCTTATATTTTTAGTATCTCAATTGATGGCTATTATTAATTGGACAAATATAGGAGAAGTATTTGCAGTAAATCTAATTACTTTTATGGCAGGACTACAATTTTCAGGAATACCTTTACTAATAGTTTTGTTTATAATTACTATATTAATAAGTATAATGATTCCTTCAACAATTACTAAGTGGATGTTGATGTCACCGTTAATTGTGCCCTTATTTATGAGGTCTAATATTACGCCTGATTTTACACAATTTATTTTTAAAATAGCCGATGGAATAGGTAAATCTGTTACACCATTGTATATTTATTTTATAATAATGTTAGGTTTTATTCAAGATTACGAAAAAAACAAAAAAGTAACACTTTTTGGAACATACAAACTAATTTTGCCAACGATATTAATAATTGCTGGATTGTTAATGCTTATAATCGTAGGGTGGTTCGTTATTGGTCTTCCACTTGGACCTAATACCTATCCAGCACTTTAGAAAAGGGACAAGTAAGCTTGTCTTTTTATAACTGATCTAATTGTTTATAAAAATTGATTGTGATATAATACAAAAGTTAGAAAATTATTTAGAGGTGAAATTTATGAGTCTGAAAGCAGGAATTATCGGGTTACCAAATGTAGGTAAGTCGACACTATTTAATGCTATAACAAAACAAAATATTTTAGCGGCAAACTATCCCTTTGCCACTATTGAGCCAAATCAAGGAATAGTAACAGTTCCAGATAGCAGGTTGGATTTTTTAACTGAAATTTCCACTCCAGAGAAAACAATTCCTACAACATTTGAGTTTATTGATATAGCAGGATTAGTTAAAGGGGCATCTATTGGAGAGGGTTTAGGGAATCAGTTTTTAGCAAACATTAGAGAAGTTGATGCTATATGTGAAGTGGTTCGTTGCTTTGATGATCCAAATGTGATTCATGTTGAAGGCGAAGTTGATCCAATTAGGGATATTGAAATTATTAATGTAGAACTTATGCTTTCTGATTTAGAACTTATTACTAATAGGCTTAATCGAATTGGTAAGAAAGGTGTTATGTCAAAAGATAAATTAATTTTACAGGAAATAGAAATACTTACTAAAATTAAAGTTGGCCTAGAACAAAATATTCCAGTTCGAAATTTATCTTTTAGTATAGACGAATCAGAAATAATCAAACATTTTAATTTGTTGACTATAAAACCAATTATATATATTGCTAACGTTAATGAGGATGATTTACTTGGAAAAAATGATTATGTATCAAAAATACACAAATATGTAGAGGAAGAGAATTCATCAGTTATTAGCCTATGCGTTAAAATAGAATCTGAACTAAATGAGTTACCAGATGATGAAAAAATTGATTTTCTTAAAGAGTTAGGCCTTACAGATAGTGGATTAAATAGATTAATTAATGTCACTTACGATTTACTTGGACTAGCAACTTATTTTACAATTGGTAAACCAGAAGTTAGAGCTTGGACTTTTAAAAAAGGAATGAAAGCTCCTGCATGCGCAGGTATTATTCATACTGATTTTGAAAGAGGATTTATTAGAGCGGAAATAATAGGTTATCAAGATTTAAAGGAACTCGGTAGCGAAAAACTTGTAAAAGAAGCTGGTAAAATGCGTCTTGAAGGAAAAGAATATGTTATGAAAGACGGAGATATCTGTCATTTCCGTTTCAATGTATAATATAATATTAAAAATAAATGGTAAAATTAAATCAAAGTTCAATTAAAATAAATGCAAGTCAATTTAATGAGGTATATTTATATTTTGGAAATAAATTAAAATATTGTTTACAATAAGTCTTAAGTTTGTTATAATTTAGTCGCGAGTATTTATATACTCCTTGCTTTTAATTAAGCCAAAGACCATAAGGAGGTGGGATAATGAAAAACTATGAAATTATGTTTATTGTTAGACCAACGTTAGGAGAAGAAGAAATTAAGGAAGTTGTTAAAAACTTTGAAAACATTCTTGTTACTAATGGTGGGAAAATTACTAACTTTAAAGATTATGGGAAAAGAGATTTAGCTTATGAAATTAATAAATTCAAGAGTGGTTACTATTTTCTTTTCAATGTTGAAGCTAATGATAGCAAAGCTGTCGATGAATTTAATCGTTTATCATTGATTAGCAAAGATATAATTAGACATTTAATAACAAAAGTAGAATAAGATAGGAGAGATGTTATATGAATCGCGTATCCTTAGTAGGAAGAATAACCGCTAAACCAGAACTTCGTTACACTAATAGTCAAATACCTTTTACAAGGTTTACTTTAGCCGTTAATAGAACATTTAGTAATGCACAAGGTCAAAAGGAAGCAGACTTTATTGGAATTATAGTTTGGAGAAAACCTGCTGAAAATATTTGTAATTATTTAGATAAAGGTAGTTTAATTTCAGTTGATGGAAGAATTCAAACAGGTTCATATGATGATAAAGAGGGCAATAAACGATATACGTTTGATGTGGTTTCTGATAATGTTCAATTTTTAGAATCAAAAGCCCAAGCCCAAGCAAGAGTAACTAGTTATAACAATAATCCAAGTAATAACTTTGGAAATAGTCCATATGATTATCAAGATAACAATAATCAAGGTTTCAACCTAGGCAACGGTGATGATGCTTATAGTAATATGGGAGATATTGTTACATTAAATGATACTGACGAAGATATAGATTAATAAGGAGGAATCTGATGGCAGAATTTTACAGAAAAAAGAAAAAAGTTTGTCAAATGTGTATAGGTAAAGGTGTAGATTATAAAGACATTGACATAATTAAAAAATATATTAGTGCTGATAAAGGTAAAATATTACCCAGAAGAATAACAGGAGCATGTGCAAAGCATCAAAGACATATTGCTGGAGAAGTTAAAAAAGCTCGTTTAATGGCATTAGTACCATTTGTTAAATAAAAAACAAATCAAAGATTGAGAATAAAACTTAGTCTTTTTTTCTTTTGAAAACTAACGAAATGGTATATAATGTTCATAGGTGAAAATATGAATATTAATGATTTAAATAAAGAATATGATAAAATGCAAAAAAAGTATGGTTCAAAAGAATTAAATTCAATTTATAATGGTGGATATGAAAATAAACCTAACGTATTGTTTATATTTATGAATCCAACAGGAAGAAACAATGCATCCCAAAAAGATTGGAAAGGCCGAAGGTATCCGTGGATTGGTTCTAAAAATATTTGGAAATTATTTTTTAATGTAGGTTTATTAGATAAATCTGTATATGATCAAATCCAGCAAAAAAAACCAAGAGACTGGAATGAAGAGTTTTCAGAAATTGTCTATGATAATGTAAAAAAACATAAGTACTTTATAACTAATCTAGGTAAATGTACACAAGTAGATGCCAGACCTTTACCTAATACTATTTATCAAAAGTACTTAGAGTTATTATACAAAGAAATAGATATAATTAAACCAAAGATTATTATTACTTTTGGAAACCAAGTAAGTAGCATTTTTTTAAATGAAAATATTCAAGTATCAAAATGTAGACAAAAACAATTTAAAAAGACAATTAAAAATATTGAATATGAAGTATATCCAACATTTTATCCAGTAGGTAACGGTATGCGAAATATAGATAAAACGATTTCTGATGTAGTGAATATATTAAAAAAATAAAATGAGCACACCACTCATTTTATTTGATCATTCCACTTTATTACTTTTAGTTTAGGCCATGTATTTAACCATCTTTCTACCTTTATATCATAGTGATATTTATTAAAATTTTCTTTAATTGGTCTTATTATCAATCCAAAAACATCATTTAAACCATACGGTGCAAAAACAACTAATTCATCATTTTCTAATCTTACTCCAATACAAGTAACGGTCGTACCCCATTTACTAATAGCTTCTTCCACGCTTGTATAAGGTTGAATATCAAATCCAAACTTATCTTTATACCATAAATGAACCCTTGCTTCATTTTTAATATCTACTTCAATATTAATGTTTTTAATTAAAGATCTTATATTTTTAATAACCTTATCTTCCTTTTCATAACTAGTATCCTCATCAAAATATACAATATCAAAATCTTTTATTCCATAATCTAAATCAAAATCATGGTAATAATTAAATACTGTCTGATTTATAGATCCAGCACCAACATAATAATTCTTCAAAT
>JAQVMY010000068.1 GCA_028703405.1 Bacilli bacterium | reverse complement strand
TTTATTAAATCATAAATAATATAACCAATCCCTAAATCTTGTTTTACAGCACCAACTATCATTTCACTTGTATGTATATTTATCACATTATTAATTTTGGTGCTTTTTGATTTAAATAAATAATCTAATTGATTACGATTATCAGTTCCTTTAATTGGTAATATTAGAGGATAATTTGCTAAATCCTTAATTGATTTGATTTTATCTATATCTTTTAAATTAGTTTTATTATTGTAAATAAAACAATTATTAACTTCAGTTAAAGGTTTAATAATTATATCTTTTGAGTCAACATCTATCGGAGACGAGTCAATTATAAAATCTACTTTATGACTTTTTAGTAAAGATATTAGTGTTGAAGTTTTACCTGTTATCAAAGTTATTTCAATATTAGGGTGCTCTTTATGAAATTTAGCAATATTATCAAATATAAAGAAAGTCCCAATTTGAGATGGTACACCAATAGATATTTTTCCCCTTTCTAAAGTTTCAGTTTCAAACATACTTCTCTCAGCAGTAATTAAACTATTATAAGCACTTTCAATATAAAATAATAAATCTTTTCCTTTTTCAGTTAATTCAATACCTTTACGATTTCTATAAAATAATTGTGTTTTTAATTCTTCCTCTAGTTTTTTTATTGATTTACTTATTGCCGGTTGAGAAGTAAAGGTGTTTTTAGCTGTTTCTGTGATGCTTCCATATTTAGCAACTTCGTAAAAAGTTTTATAAAGATTAAGGTTTATATTACTTTGATACATAGACAATCCTCCTTAAAATTTGACTTTATTATATCACAATGCATTATTTATTCCTACAATATAGCTAGATTAAAACTAAAAAGTCAGGAATTTTTCTGACTTTTAATTACTATGAATTGTTTGGAGTTCACTTCATAATTAGGTTTTTTAAATTTTTATACATTTAGAGTTTAATTTTTTTTAAAACATACTCAGTTGCTGCAATAGAAGAATCAGTTATTGTTTGATTATCCGTATCAATAAGATAATGATTATTAATTACTTCATCTTCAATTAAATTATTCATAGCTAGATTATATGAGTCTATATTTTCTTTAGTTAAAAAACTTCGCTTTTCTAATGATAGTGATGAAATATAATCCCTTTTTAAAGATACTTCAGGAGATGCAGTAAAGCATAATAAACAATTAATCAAACTCAAGTATTCCGAGTATTTAGTAATTATTTTATTATATTGTTCTCTTTCAAGTTCACCTTTATTTAATAATCTTCTAAACCAAATAAGGCGATCATAAACCCCTCTATCAAAAACAATTATTTCACCATTATTATCATATACCCTTAAATCAACATCTTTTTCTTGACTGTTGTTTGAATCAAATGTTTCAACTTCAACAATGCTTTTTAATTGTTTTACAATTTCATCAATGATTGCTAAATTTCTATCATGAAGTGGCAAATGATTAATAGTATTATAAAATTCACTTGTAACTAACTCTTTAAAATATGTAACTTTAAAACCACCCTTTTTAAAGAAATCTAGTATATTGTTTATAATAGTTGTTTTCCCTGTTCTAGGTGTTCCTAACAACTCTATAACAAAAGGTTTAATATATCCTTCTTCTTTTATTTTGTATTTTAAAATATGTAATTCTCTTAATTTATTTAATAATTTTTCATTATCATAAAATATTTCAGTTTCTAATTGTGTTTGATATTTTATTTCATTTTTTAAATTATCAATAGCTCTGCCTAATCTTTCAATTAGTGGGTGCTGATGATTATGAGAAGTAACTGCAGCATTATATATTCCTTCAAAATACCATAATTGGTTTTCAATACCTCTTTTAAAAGAATTACATACAGATAACCCTTGTATTTTTAATTCATTAGTTAAGTCTTCGATATTATGGATTTTGTCAGCAAGTACAACAGATATATCGTTAATATCATTATTTTCTACCGTATGGATAGTATGCATTTTTCTCTCTTCCCAAGATAAACTTTTATCTGGCTCAGAAGCATTAAAGACTAATTTGGCTATTCTCTCACCAAATAAGTTCTCTAATTCAATAATAGTTGTTTTAGTATCTTCAACCGTATCATGTAAATATCCTGCTGCCACTATCTCATCATCATAACCTAAAGACTCTAACAACTTACCAACTGCAATTGGGTGGTATATCATACTTTTACCATTTGATTTTCTAATTTGATTGGTATGTGCTTTTATTGCATATTCTTTTGCTTTTTCTTTTATACTCATTATTAAACCTCCTGCTTTCACCATTATTGTACCACTTATAAAGTTTTTAAAATAGTCTTTTCAAAAAAATATTGAAGGTTTTAAAAGACATATAAAAACTCCTATAAATAAATATTTTATAGGATTCCATAATATCACATTGGTGCAAGCTAATTATCTTATTACAGTTCTTTTCTACCCTACAAACTCTAATAATATTACCGCATTTTTAAAAATTAGTCTAGAAATATTTTACATTTTTCTTACACAAACTTTTTGCTGTTTTATACTATGTAAAATATATATAAACTTGTTGTTTAAATAAAAATAAATTCATGTTTCATTTAACAATCACTTATTAATTTATCAGCATTTTAATATTGTAAATACCTACTACTATAACTACTTTAATTGCTTGATAAGTTTTCTTAACTTAGGTTTATAATCCCTTTGTTCTATCAAAGTAACATTGCCTAGATTATCCTTACTATTCTCTGGAACAATAATTTCAGACTCTAAGTCAATAAAATCCGCTACAATTCTACGATGGCAAAACGTTTCACGATTTATTTCTGTTCCTTTTATAACTTTTTTGGTATTCGTATTTTGCAAAGAATTAAATAAATCAATAACTGGTATAAAAAATGGATTATAATCTTGTCTTCCTATTCCATTTATTCTAATTGATGAAGGATACTTGGCACTAAAAATTAATTTTATTTTATCTTGAAACAAACAAATTTTTAGAAATTCAGAGTCAATTATTGTTCTATTTTGATCAGCAATTCTAACACTATTATTGTCTATTATAAAATATGGTGTTTTATTTATTTTAATAACTTCTTCACTAGTTATATAATTAACTTCTTGTTCTACAAATCTTCTAAAAAATTTGTAAGCAATATTACTTTCATCAATTAAAAATGAATAATAATCTCCTGATCTTACTTCATCGTTTGAATATAACATGAAATAGTAATCTCCATTACCATCAGTGATAAAATCTACTCTTTGCTTGTTTTCGTCGGTTAATACTATTGTTTCACTATCAATTATTTCAAACACAGCTTATTCCCCCTAATACTAACTAATATTATAATATAAAACTCCTATAATCACTAGAAAATACAGGAGTTGTAAAAATTCATTATGGTGGAGCTGAGGGGATTTGAACCCCTGTCCAAAAATACAGTGGTTTAAGCATCTACAAGTTTAGTTAGCTATTAAATTTCCTAATAAGAGCCACAACTAACAAATGCTCTTTTAGTAAGTCTATAAATTTCATCATTACTCCTAGACAAAGTAATAATATATCCCATTAAATTCGTGCCTCTAAAATTCCTCATGGGCTAAGAATAGTAGAAGCCTTTCACTGTTTTATTATTAAGCGAAAGCTAATTGATTTCTGTTTCCAGTTATTTTTTTGTTGTACTTAACGCGTACCTTCGACTTGCCACTCAAACTCTTATATTCCTGTCGAAACCAGGCAGCCCCGTAGTAAGATTATAACATTCTTGTTACTTTTTGTAAACATGTAAAATTTTGGTTATTTTTGTATTACTCGACTCTTTTCCCCAACTACTGTTGAGTTGTCTGGAATATCACTTAGTACAATTGCATTAGCACCTATTTTAACATTATTACCAATTGTAATATTACCTAGTAATTGTGCGCCACAACCTACTATTACGTTGTTCTTTAAAGTTGGATGACGTTTATTAACATCTTTGCCTGTTCCACCTAAAGTCGACCCATGAAAGATAGTACAATCATTTCCAATGATGGCTGTTTCTCCAATAACTACTCCCATTCCATGATCAATAAATAATCTATTACCTATTTTGGCTCCTGGATGTATTTCTATCCCAGTTATAAATCTACCTATTTGGGAAATTAACCTTGCAATAAAATATAGTTTTATATTGTAGAAAAAATGACCAATACGATGAAATATTAAAATATGAAATCCTTGATATAAGAGTATTACATGAATAATATTTCTGGCAGCTGGATCTTTCTTGGATATATTTTTAGCATCATCAAATAATCTTTTCATACTTATTCTCCTTTCAAACATATATTAAAATATGCTTGAACAAAGATTTTGTCATAGACGTCATCACCATTTTAAGTAAAAATTACGAAAAAAGAATATTAACGATTTAACGAAAATATTCTTTATGTTCTTTTTGCATTTCCCTTTTTATATCTCTTTCTTTAATTGTTTGACGTTTGTCGTATATTTTTTTACCTTTACCCAAACCTAATAATATTTTAGCTTTGTTTCTTTTAAAATATAGTTTTAATGGAATAAGAGTATAGCCTTCGGTTGTTAATAAATTGTTTAATTTTGTTATTTCTTTTTTATGCATTAATAACTTTCTGGTTCTTGTTTCCTCATGATTGAAAATATTACCTTGTTTATATTGACTAATGTGCATGTTCAATAAAAACAATTCATTATTTTTTATAATTGCATAACTATCTTTTAAATTAGCCATACCATTTCTAATTGATTTTATTTCTGTTCCTTTTAAAACAATTCCTGTTTCAAATGTATCAGTAATTTCATAATTAAAATTAGCCTGGCGATTTTTTATTTCAATCATTTTTTCAACTCCTTAAGTATTTCCATTTACTCGTATATTTTTTTCATAGTCTTTTATAACTTCAATGTATGGCTTTAGTTTTTCTTCATAGTTCGGCAAAATATTATCATCTAATTTATTATAAGGTATTACTTTAAAATTTCTATAATTATTATGATGAGTATAAATTAACTCACTTTGAACATTATCAATATTAATAATTATATCATCATTAATATCGTTTTTTATAATGTCTATTGAAACTAACATCCCCACTAATTTGTTGAACCCTGTTTGGGCCGATATAAGATTGCCTAAAGAATAGATAACTAATGTATCATCTATAAATTCAATTGGTTGAACAACATGTGGGTGATGACCAATAACAATATTTGCACCTAGTTCTGATAAATGAGTTGCAATTCTTTTTTGGGAAGAATTAGGGCTATGGTTATATTCTTCTCCCCAATGCATTGAAACAATAATAACATCCACCTTGTCTTTAATTGCATTAATATCCTTTGTTACCAGTTCATCACTATAAATATTAACTAAATATTCTTTGCCAACTGGAATATTTAAACCATTGGTAGTAGTGGTATAAGATAACAAAGTATAAGAAATATTATTTTTCATTTTAATATTAGTTTTATTTTTGTCAGCAAGTGAATTATAAGTTCCGCTAACCATCACATCTCTTGATTTCCAATAATTATTTGAATTAATAATTGCTTGTTCACCTTTATCTAAACTATGATTGTTAGCTAAACTAACTAAATTGAATCCTGTATTAATTAATGCTTCACCGATCTCTTCTGGTGAGTTAAATCTAGGATAGGTCGATAATTCTAAATCAATACCCCCAATAATAGTTTCTTGATTATAAA
>JAQVMY010000067.1 GCA_028703405.1 Bacilli bacterium | reverse complement strand
TGTCGATTGATTTGGTAAGAAAAAAAGCATTTGGAACATTAGAAGAAGAATTAGAAACAGAGTTATTTAATACTAATTCTATTTTATTCAAAGAAGAAATTGAAGAACCTGTCGAAAAGGATTTATTTGAAGAATTAAAGAATAAAGAAAAAATATTTCAACATAATAATGATGAAGACGATATTTTTGAAAATATAACTTTAGATAATTTAGAAACTACAGAATTAATTGAAGAATCAGATGAGGTTATTAGTAAAGAAGAAAATATCATTGCTGATGAACTTGAGAAAATGTTTGATAATGATGATAAAATTACTGAAGGTGATTTATTTGAATTAATTGACTCAATGTATGAAAAGGGGAATGATAGTGATGGATAATTGGAATGAAAGTTTTTTTCCGTTCATATTATATTTATTATTAATTATACTAGTAGTAGTACTAATAATATTAATATTAAAACTTATTAGAACAGTAGGAAAAGTTGATCAAGTAGTAGAAGATGTTAATTACAAAGTTAACAAATTAAATGGATTATTTGAAATTATTGATTACACAACAGATACTTTAGTTTCATTTAATGATAAGATAATTAATTTTATTTCTAATGGGATTACTTCATTTTTTAAAAGAAAATCAAGAAAAAAAAAGAAAGGGGAAAAGGAAAATGAGTAAGAAAAAAGGTTTTGGCAAATTTTTAACAGGTGCTTTAGTTGGTGCTGGATTAGGAGTTTTATTTGCACCGAAAAAAGGCAGCGAAACTCGTAAAGAGTTGAAAATCATGATTGAAGATTTTTTAGAGGAACTTAAAGATGTTGATATGGATGAGGTTCGTGAAAACATCGAGACTAAAATTTTTGAAATCAAAATGGAATTAGAAGATCTAGACAAAGAAAAAGCATTAAAAATTGCAAAGAAAAAAGCTAAAGATATTCAAAATATGGTAGAAGAATTAGTTGAATATTCAGTTGAAAAAGGAACTCCTGTTTTAGAAGGAATGGCTAATTCAATTCGTGAGAGTTCAATTAAGGTTACTAAAGAAATTTTAGCAAAACTCGAAAACCCCGACAACTAATAATAATTATGAATAATTAGTAATTATTGATACCTTTATAGGTTTCTTTAATTACTTTTTTTTATTTTAGAATCTAAAATTTATATTTATTTTACTATTCATCAGTGCATAATGAGTATAACTATAATAAGTAAAGACATTTTAGGTATAATAACAAACTAAAAGAAAAGCATAATTTTTAGATTATGCTTTTTATAATTTAAATTCATTTACTTTAGGTGTCATTCTATCACTATTAAGTGTGATTTCCCACATTTTTTTTAGATTATTTATTATAAGTTGAGCATCAATGTCTGTGTTGATAATATCAGATATTGATACTATACCTGCTAGATACCCATTATCCTTAATTAGTAGTCTTTTCACTTTTTGTTCTCCCATAATATTGATAGCGGTTTCAATTGTTTCGTTAATATCAAGACTAATTAGGTTTCTAGTCATATAACTTTCAATTCCGCAGTTTGTTTCTTTATTGCTAAGGGAATTAATAACAATATCTCGATCAGTAATTACCCCAATTATCCTATTCTCTTTTGAAATTGGAATAAAACCAATATCATATTCTCGCATAAGTTTTGCTATATCAGACAGATTATCATCGTGCTTGCCAATAACCAAATCCTTACTCATTATACTTTCCAAACTCATAAAATCACCATTATTATTGTTATCAAAATAATCAGGAATATACACACATATAATTAATAAATGGGTGGTGATAGTATTAGAAATAGAGCAAGGCTTAAAAAAAAATATTTATTGTTTCCTAGTAATATTAAACTTTCTAAAAGTAGAATACTAGTTATTAGTTTAATATTTGTAGCTATTGTATTATCCTTATCACTTTCCTATATTAGTAGAAAAGTTACCCCTGTTCTTATGAATTATGCTGAAGTAGAAATTAAACGATTTTCTAATTTAATTATTAATAAAGCTGTGAGTGAGGTTGTTAGCGATGATTTAAAAATAGAGGAATTATTAATCATTACCAAAGATAGTAGTGATGAGATAAAAACAATTGATTTTAATCCCATCTTTGTTAATCAGGTGTTAATTAAAGTAACTGATAATATTCAGCGCAATTTAAAAAACGTTATTAATGGTAAACTAGATAAAGTTGATATAACACTTGATGATTATGATATAAATAAATTAAAAAGAGGAATTGTTTTCGAAATACCTTCGGGTGTTATTACTAATAATTCATTATTATCAAATTTAGGACCTAAAATTCCTGTTAAATTTGATTTAGTGGGAGAAGTTATAAGTAATGTTGGAACTAAAATCACTAATTATGGCATTAATAATGCTATGATGGAAATAAGTATAAATATTTTATTAAATGAACAAGTAATATTACCTTTTGTATCTAAAAACATAGAATATAATATTAATATTCCAATAGCTATCAAATTGATTCAAGGAACTGTTCCAAATTACTACTTTAATGGTTTAAATAAAAATTCCCCAAATGTTTTTATACCCATAGAATAATTTAGATTACTATGATATACTAGTGTTATTGAATGGGAGAATGACAATGACAAAAAAAGTAAATAAAAAAGTAATTTATATTGTTTTATCGGCATTAGTTTTAATATCATCTCTATTTATTTTTAAAAATTTAAATAACAGCAGCATAACTAGTAAAAGTAATGAATTATATGTTGCTAGTAATTTAGAAGTAGTGAAACTCTATAATCAAGACTTTAAAGATGTTGGAACAATACCAAGAGGTACAAAAATAAAAACTAATTCTCAAGAAATGATTGATGAAGAAAAAAATGTAAAATATTATAAGATTAATTACGATAATGAAATTTTCCTGATTCCTAAGTCAAGTTTAGTTTCTAAATTGGAGGAGACTGTTTTGGAAGAAAAATTATATGTAAGAACTCCTGTTACTGTTTATGCTAATGATAAAGACAGTAAAATTTTATCGATGATTAAAAAAGGTGAAGAAGTAGAAGTTCTAGGTTTTGATAAGTTAGATAGTGAAGGTAAAGTTAACAAATATAAAATTAAGTATGGTGATATTACTGGATATGTTTATGGTAAATACTTAGTTAATACATTAGAAAAGGCCTTAATGAATTATGATCAAAAAGGTAATTATCAAAAACATTTAAGAAGAGTTGATACTCAAGGTGGAGGGTCAGCGGGTAATTTAGACTTTTATCCAAGAGAAAAACCAAAATTCGAAGATAATGTAATGCCTGAGGAAGTTCGTGCCTTATATTTAAATAGTGGTGTACTTAGAAATCTTGATGAATATATTAAATTAGCAAAAGAATCAAACATTAATGCTTTTGTAGTTGACATTAAGGATAATACATCACCTGGTTATGCATCACCTGTCATGGAAAAGTATTCTCCAACTAATTTTAAAAGGGCTAATAACAGTTTTGATAATTATCAAAAAGCTATTAAGAAATTAAAAGATGAAGGTTTTTATGTAATTGGTAGAATAACGGTATTTAAGGATTCATATTTTGTAAATGATCATCCTGAAAGTGCGATTGTTGATAAAAAAACAAGAGAGCCTTTCAACCATAATGGATCTTTTTGGCCAAGTGCTTATAACCGTTTAGTTTGGGAGTTTAATGTTGAACTTGCTAAAGAAGCAGTAACTGAAATGGGTTTTGATGAGATACAATTTGATTATGTTCGTTTCCCTGACCGTACTTATAAATTAGAGCAAGCGGGAACAATTGATATGAAAAATATTTATAATGAAGAAAAGGCTCAAGCAATTCAAGGCTTTCTAATGTATGCAACTGATGAAATCCACCAATTAGGTGCTTATGTATCAGCTGATGTGTTTGGTGAAGCCGCACACCCATATGTTACTGGTTATGGTCAATACTGGGGGGCTATATCAAATGTTGTTGATGTTATAAGTGCGATGCCATATCCAGATCACTTTAATGCTAATGAATATGGTTTTACTGAAATTGTTTGGACTGTTCCATATAAATTGTTGAATTTCTGGGGTAAAAATTATGTTGCAATTCGTCAATTAGAAATACCAACTCCAGCCATTCCTAGAACCTGGATTCAGGCCTACGATGCTATAAGAGCACCTCGTATTGAATATAATGTTCCTGAGATAGAAGCACAAATTAGAGGATTATATGATGCTGGATTAACTGGAGGCTACATGACTTGGAACGCTGGTTCAAGTTTAAGTAAATATAAAGAAATCGCGCCAGCATTTAAAAAATCTTATTAAGGATGGTATGATGAAAAAATATAAAATAAATGAAAATGAATATGAATTAATTGAAAATTATAAAGAAGGTTTTGATGAAAACTTAGTAAAAGAAAAAGTAACGGAATATTTTAATGATTATGACTATATTGTTGGTGATTGGTCTTATGGTAAAATTAGACTTAAAGGCTTTTGTGATAAAAAAAATCCTCTTCATAAAAAAATAAACTCTTTTGATTTAAAAGATGAATATATTAAAAATAGTTGTGCTTATGATTGTAGGTATTTCGTATTAAAAAAGTAGATTGTTAGTGTTAAATTATTATATATATGATGCTATAATAAACATAATTTGAATGGGGGAATAAAATGACTAAAAAGATTGTTGATATAAAATCTGAAAACGTATTTTTGGAATATCTATATGCAAGATTAGATAAGGGGATAACTGAAGGAATAACTGAAGAAGATTATTCTAATTTTCTTAATACAATTGTGAATAATATTAATTCAGATGAATCAGATTATTCAATAAGAACAATTATGCCTTCTGATTCTTTTTTAAACATTGCAGAAAAGGCAATGGAAAAAACAGTGCTACCATATAATAAAAAACTAACAGGATTAGATTTGAAAAATGGCATTCTTTATCCAACTTATAACTTAAGAAAATTAGAGTGGAATGATTATAAGTTATTTAGAGGTTTTGGTAGAGGACAAGACTTAGTGAATAAAACTCTTGAACAACACATTAAAGTACCAAACCTTAGTGAATATCCTTTAAATGAATCTAATAATGATAATTTTGAAACTTCAAAGAAAGTTGCAGCATATTTTGTAAATGATATAATTGAAAGATATTTAAAAGATCGTGTTGAAAAAGGTTGTTGGCCTAAACAATGCAAAGATTCAGATGAATTTATTTTCAAAAGAAATATAGGTAAATTAATTGATGAAAAGGGTACTAAAGAAAACTTTAAAATAGCATATTATCAAGCAATCAGAGTGATTACTGAATTATTAGAAAACAAAGAATCTTTAAGCGATAATTTAATTGTTTCAAATAATGATAAATTTTGTTTAGCGTATGCAAATTATTTAAAAATAATTACACCCGAAGCTTTATCATTTTTACTACCATATAGGTATAATGAATATCAATTACGAAATGCAAGAATAGATGTTTCAATAATAAATAATCAAACTCAATTTAAAACCTCAGAATGTATTTATTCAGATCCATATGGAGACTGGAGCGATGATTATAGCCGAAAAGAAGGAATAATTAATGATGTACCCGTATTAGTAATGGAAAAAAGAATTGGTAAAATTTTAAAAAAATAAATTGACACTAACTATTAACTGTCTGTTAATAGTTTTTAATTTAAAAGACGAGAAATACTCGTCATAATCATTAAGTTATA
>JAQVMY010000006.1:7206-22585 GCA_028703405.1 Bacilli bacterium | reverse complement strand
AAATCCTACTCCTTACCATTGTCATTATATTAATAATATCACAAAGATCATTGTTTATCAACCCTTTTAGCGCTAACAATATTCTTCTGTATGCTTAATTTATGATAAACTCTTAATTGTTAACTTTAAAAGATATCACTTATAACGATATAATTTGATCAATAAAATATTAGAGTTAAAATTTAGAATAGCTTGTATATGTGCTTCTATCTTAAATGAACATTATAAAAATTTATTAATTAAAAATATAAAAAAACAAGCATCTAGAGAGCGTTACTTAAAATAGATATTTTCAAAAAGAATCATTGAAAAACCAATAGCAATATTGAATCGAAGTCAGTTATTTTAATTTTTTTCAAATCTATCATGACTATAATATTTAATATAATCATCTCCAAACATTTTGAAAATTCTCTAGTAATATTTTGGAGTATCCCATTTATCAATTTAGATATTTTTTTACAATTTCGTTTTTTTCTTCAATCATATAGGTTTTATGTTTTAAGGAATTAATTATAATTACCCTCATTTCTATTACAACCAATCAAAAAACATACGATTTCTCATATGCTCTTTTTTGATTGTCCATTTTTAACAAACTAACTCCTATTTTATTTGGTTTATTTCTATAATCACACTAATTATTTTTGGCATTTCCTACAATAGTAAGTTCCCCTACCACCAACTTTAATTTTCACAATTGTATCATTGCATTTTGGGCAAGGCTTGCCTTCTTTACCATGAACTAATAATTCATGTTGGAATTTGCCATGAACACCTTCACTTGAGGTATAACTTCTAATTGTAGTTCCTCCTGCTTTAATAGCTTTTTCTAAAACAATTTTTGTATTATCAATAATTAATTGTAATTCTTTTTTAGTTAATTTTTTGGATTGCTTTAAAGGATTAATAGAACTCAAAAATAATATTTCATCAGCATATATATTACCAATACCAACAATTATTTGTTGATCTAATAAAACTGTTTTAATAGGCAAACTTTTATTTTTATATTTATCTTTTAAATATTTAACTGTTAATTCTTTATCGTTTGGTTCTAGTCCTAATGCTTTAAGAGGTAGCCTATTATAAATATCATCTTTTAATATCAAATGCATTTTACCAAATTTTCGAACATCTTTATATCTTAATTCTTTATTATTATCTAATGTAAAAACAACATGTTCATGTTTATCTAATTCATCACCAATATCCTTAATATTATATTTACCTTCCATTCTTAAATGACTAAGTAAATAATAATCATTAAGTTCAAACATTAACCATTTTCCTCTTCTTTTAATATCAATAAATGTTTGATTAATAATTTGTTTTTTAAATTCTTCTACACTTGGAAATTCTATTGTCTTAGCATAATGAACTTTTACACCAACAATTCGATTATTTAAAATTTGTCTTTTTAATGTTTCTTTAACAGTTTCAACTTCTGGTAATTCAGGCATAAATCACTTCCTAAATATAGTATAAACTACTTTTAAAACAAACACAACTATAATAGTAATGATTCCTATCTTTATCCAATTAATTTTTTTTGGATTAGTTAGTTCATTATCAACAATCTTTACTTCATAAATATCATCAATTATTTGTATAACTTCAGTTGCAATTAAATTATGACCTTTAATATTAGGATGTGGATCTAATCCTTCAACTAAATTTTCGTCTTTCTCTAAAACATTTCCAATAATAATTGGTGAATAAATTTTTTGGGGGTAACTATTTATTTGATTTAGATAATCTGATTTTATATCATTAAATTTATTTAAATGATTTGGATATTTTTTAAAAATGTCAGTATAAGGATTATAAAGAGGTATTACAATCAATTTAGTATCTTGATTCAATGAAAATAATTCATTATATATATCATCCATGTTTTCTAATAAGTTATTTCCAACTACATTTAATTTTTCGTTAAAATTAACATCGAATATATTAGTTATAATATTTAAAAAATCATTTCCACCAATACTAACAACAATTAAATCAGCATTTGTTATTTTAGTTCTTATTTCATTATCTGATTTTATATATTGTAATAATTCATTTGATTTTTGTCCGTTTATAGCCTTATTAGAAACAATTATTTTTTTATTTAAAAACTTTTCTTTTAAATAATTACCTACTTGAGATAGGTAGGCACTATCATAATTAACACCATAACCAGTAGTAATAGAATCGCCTAGTCCAACGAGTTCGTATTCATCAACTTTATAACTGGCATTAATAAACAAGAATGATACAAATAAAAAGAGCGCAATTTTATCAAAAATTTTATTAATAATATAACCCCTTTTCTAACTTTATATATAATAATAGTAATATTATTAACATTTTCAATTAGATTATAGATATTTATTAAAGAAAAAATATATAAATAAATTATATATTTCAGTTAATTGATTAAGGTAGTATAAGTATTACTTTTTTTAAATTCAACTTCTGGAAATCAGGTTTTCTATTTCCCTATTATTTTTAAATTAACCTTTTCTTCACCTATAATATTTTTGACATTGGTTATTAATTGATCATTTATTTTACTAAAATAAAGTTCCAATTTATAATCCGTTTCATTTTCTAAATTTATGCTATTAGCTAAAACAGTTCCCATATTAATTAATTCAATATCGTTATTAAAATATTCTTCTATTTTGTTTGTTAATAATGGATAATGAGTACATCCTAAAATCAAGGTTCTAATTTTTTCTTTTTTTAATGGTAATAAATATTCATTTATTTTTTGATTACAAATTTCTGTATTTATTTCATCATTTTCAATTATTGGCACAAGTGAGGGACATTCCTGTTCCCTAACTTCTGTTATCCTTTTTGAAAAAACTTTACTTTTTATAGTCATAGAAGTTGCAATTAGCCCTACATCAGTATAATTATTTTTATTAATATAATCAATGGTAGGACTAACAATATCTATAATTGGTAATTTATATTGTCTTTTAAGTTCTTCACCAATATTAGAACTAACTGTTCCGCAGGCAATTATAATTAAATCTACTTTTTTACTAATTAAGAATTCAATAATATTGTTTGCTAAAAAAGATAATTCTTCTTTACTTTTATTACCATAGGGCATATTTAATGTATCACCAAAATAAATATAATGATGATTAGGATGTTTTTTTATTAATTCTTTTAAGACTGTCAATCCACCAATTCCAGAATCAAATAACCCTACTCTCATTTAATAGTTATTTTTTCTATGTTGCCCATATATGGTCTTAAAATCTCAGGAATATTAATACTTCCATCTTCATTTAAATTATTTTCTACAAAAGCAATTAACATACGAGGTGGAGCGATTACTGTATTATTTAGGGTATGAGCAAAGTATTTTTCATTACCATCTTTAATACGAATCCCCAATCTTCTACTTTGAGCTTCTGTTAAGTTTGAGCAAGATGCAACCTCAAAATATTTTTCTTGACGTGGGCTCCAAGCTTCAATGTCTAAACTTTCATATTTTAAGTCAGCTAAATCACCAGTACAGCACTCTAAAGTACGAACTGGAATATCTAGTGATCTAAATAGTTCAACAGTATAGTTCCACATTTTTCTGTACCATTCAGCACTATCTTTTGGATGACAAACAACAATCATTTCTTGTTTTTCAAATTGGTGAATACGATATATACCTCGTTCTTCTAAACCATGTGCTCCTTTTTCTTTTCTAAAACAAGGAGAATAACTAGTCATTGTTACTGGTAAATCATTTACATCAATTAGATTATCCTTAAACTTGCCAATCATTGAGTGTTCACTTGTACCAATTAAGTATAAATCTTCCCCTTCAATTTTATACATCATCGCGTCGCGTTCTTCAAAACTCATTACACCGTCAACAACATCCCCTCTAATCATAAAAGGTGGAATAACATAAGTAAATCCTTTATTAATCATAAAGTCTCTAGCATATGATAATACAGCTGAATGTAGGCGTGCAATATCACCAGTTAAATAATAAAATCCACTACCTGAAACCCTTCTAGCACTATCTAAATCAATACCATTTAATTTTTCTATTATATCTATATGATATGGTACCTCAAAATTATATTTTGTTTTTTCACCAAAAGTTTTTCTTTCAACATTTTCAGTATCATCCTTACCAAGCGGAACAGTATCAGCCATAATATTAGGTATTTTCATCATTATTTCTTTGATTTGAACACTTAATTTTTCTTCATCAATTTCAATTTCTTCTAATTCAACATTAATTTCTTCTACTTCTTTTTTAATTTTTTCAACTTCATCTAATTGCTTATTACGAACTAAAGCACCTATTTCACTAGATTTATTATTTCTAATACCTCTTAATTTATCAGCATCTTGTTTTAGTTTTCGATATTTTTCATCTAAAACTAATACTTCATCCACTAAAGGAAGTTTGTAATCTTGAAATTTCTTTCTTATGTTTTCTTTAACTAACTCTTTGTCAGTTCTAATTAAATTTAAATCAATCATTTTATCTCCTCTAACTTTCCATTTATAATTATTGGATTAAATCCTATTATTTCATCTTCTAATATTCCTTCAGGAATATCATTATATAAATATATTTTTTTACCTAACCTAAAAGCATCATACATCTCTAAAAAAGTAGCGCCACCAATATAGTTTTTATAACCATCTTTATCAAAGTTCAAAACTAATACAATATCTACTTTTTTCATTTCTTCTTCACTTTTTTTAATCATCTTGGACTTAAATAGTACATGTGCTTCTTTTCCCATTTTTTTATTTCAAACTCAGTATTAGCATTATCATAACAATTTGGCAATTGAATTTCAAACTTGTTGTTTAGTCTTTCCAAAACAGATGGAATTTTATCATAGAATCTTTTACTACAAATTATAAATAGTTTTTTCATAATTATCCTTTCCTCTTTATCTATTAAAAAAGACTATTTTGTAGGAGCAAAAATTGCGGTACCATCCTACTTAATAGTCTTAATTTTAATAACGGTATTACCGGAAATGTTTACATTTCACTCTAGAATAGATTCATAAAAGATTATTATTAGTTTCCACCAAATACTAACTCTCTATCAATAATTACTTTTACTACTAGTTTCTTTCAACACTTTTAAATATTTGATTTTAATAATATCATTTTTAAAATAATTTGTCAACTTTAACTAAAAATTATTTATTTTCTATATACGGACACATATGAATTGTAGTATATATTATTTTATTATCAAACTTTTTTAATCTATCTTCAATAATATCAATCTTATCATGAGCGTCTAATAGTGATAAATTACTTTTCATACTTACTTCACAGTCTAATTTTAAATAAGGTCCATATTTTAAAATAACTAAATCTTTAATTTCAATTACTTCTGAATCATTAATGATAATATCTTTAATATTTTTTAAATATTCTTTGTTAGTTACTTGTTCTCCAATAGTCATACTAATATTTTCTTTAACAATATCAAATCCTACTTTAATAATAAAGAGACCTACTATAACACTCGCTATTTTATCTGAGTATTTTAAAAATTGATATTTATCAACAAACTGCATAGCAATTGATGCTAATAAGACGATTATTGAAGAAAAAACATCAGTTGAACTTTCTTTTCCACTAGCAATTAAAATATTGTTATCATACTTTTTTCCCTTTTTTATTAAAAAATTTGCTAATAATAATTTTATTATAATAGTAATTAAACTTACCATTATTACAAGGGCACTAGGATAAGTTATTTCTCCATTCATCATTTCATTAATAAGAAAGAAACCTAATAAAATAATTAATAACCCAATAATTAAACTTGTTATATATTCTGTCTTACCATGCCCAAAAGGATGTTTACTGTCAGCTGGTCTTTTGGCCAAACTATTACCAACAATAGCGATTACATCAGTAGTTAAATCACTAAAAGAATGTATACCATCTGCTATTAAGGCTCCAGAAGTTCCGAAAACTCCAGCAATAACTTTGACACCTACTAAAAAACTGTTAACAAGGAAACTGACAATAATAATTTTTTCAATTCGACCAAATAAAAATTTAGTCTTATTATTTTCTTTTTTCACCTTACCACTCTTTCAATTAATTAGCTTCATACCAATTATTACCATAATTAATATCCACTTTTAATGGTACTTTTAATTTGTAAGTATTTTCCATAGTTGATTTAACAATTTTTTTTACTTCCTCAAGTTCAGATTTTAAAACATCAAATATTAATTCATCATGAACTTGGAGAATCATTTTACTCTTTATTTGTCTTTCTCTAAATATATTTGAAATCTCAATCATCGATTTTTTTATAATATCTGCACTAGTTCCTTGAATTGGGGTATTAAGCGCGATACGTTCTCCTTGCTGTCTTATCATATAATTTTTATTTGACAATTCAAAGACATTACGTTTACGATTAAATAACGTTTTTACATATCCATTTTCATAAGCTTTTTTTATTGTTTGATTCATATATTCTTTTACACCGGGATAAGTAGCCAAATATTCATCGATAAAATCTTTAGCTTCACTAATCATAATATCTAAGTTTTCAGATAGTCCAAAACTACTAATACCATATATTATTCCAAAATTAACTGCTTTGGCAATTCTTCTCATATTAGAAGTAACCGCATAATCTTCTACTTTAAATATATCCGATGCTGTTTTTGTATGAATATCCCTATCTTGATTGAAAGCTTCAATTAACGATTCAACCGAAGACATATGAGCAAGAATACGAAGTTCAATTTGAGAATAATCACAACTTAAAATTAAGGAGTTTTCACTTGGAACAAAAGCTTTGCGGATTAATCTTCCGTATTCATAACGAATGGGAATGTTTTGAAGATTTGGCTCAACAGACGATAACCTCCCTGTTCTAGTTAATGTCTGATTATATATAGTATGAATTTTATTGTCATCCATAATTGTATTTAATAATCCTTCGATATAAGTGGTATATAATTTAGTTAAAGTTCTGTACTCAATAACTTTTTCAATTATTGGGTGGCTACCCTTTAATTTGTTTAATACATCGATAGCTGTTGAATAACCAGTTTTACCTTTTTTACCATGCTTTAATCCTAATCTTTCAAATAATATTTCACCTAATTGACTAGGAGATGAAATATTAAAGACTATGCCTGCATCATTATAAATATCGTTACTAAGGAGTTCAATTTTAATTTTAAGTTCTTCACCCATTTCAATTAAAGTATCTTTATTAACATTAACTCCGGCAAATTCCATATCAGCTAAAACTTTTGTTAGAGGTAAATCCAACTCCTTATATAATTTTAAATTTTCTTCTTTCTCTAATTTTTCTAAAAGGAGTTCATAGGTTTCATAAATGAATTTCGCCTTCACAATAGCATTATATGCAATATCTTCATCACTTGGTTTAACAAATTTTGTTTTTCCATAAACTTTATCGTAAAAAGGAATTTCATAATTCATTTGATTAGCCATATAAGCAATATCATCTTTAATGTTGTAATCAAGCAAGTAGCCTGCAACCATTGTATCATGAACTATATTACCTATTTCAATTCCCTGCATCTTTTGTGCGACATAAACCTTTTTCGCATCATAAGTATATTTAGGAATCGTTGTTAGAAATTCAGGATTTTTAATTAATACTTCTTTAGAAATATAAAAACAATTGTTCTTATTATAAACACCCATTCCTAATATTTCACCTTGATGATAATTAGTTCCTAAAATCTCTAAATAAATCGCGCAAGTTTCATCAATCTTTATATCTTCAACATTGTTAATAATATTAACTTCTATCTCACTATTAGGTTTAATATCAATATGTTTCAAAAACGAATAAAATTCTAAATCTTCATACATCTTTTTTAATTCTTCATTATTGATACCTTTATATTTAATGTCATCAATAGTTATGGACATTGGAACATCCTTAACAATTGTTGCTAAATCATAACTCATATAAGCCTTATCTTTATCTGCAATTAATTTTTCTTGTAACTTACCTTTTATATTATCAATATTACTATAAACACCATCTAAACTACCATAATCTTGTAAAAGTTTAAGGGCTGTTTTTTCACCAACACCTTTAACTCCAGGAATATTATCAGACTGATCTCCTTGTAACGCTTTTAAGTCAATAACCTTAATTGGATCTATTCCATATTCCTCTTTAAAAGATTCATTATTATAACGAATATGATCATTTTGTTTTAATAATTTAATATCTACATCGGTTGATATAAGTTGTAGTAAATCCCTATCACTACTTATAATAGTTCCGATATATTCAGACTCATCATCACAGTATTGGGCGAAAGTTCCAATTATATCATCTGCTTCATAATTATCAATTTCATAATATTTAATTCCCATATGTCCTAATATTTTTTTAGCAATGGGAAATTGTTTTATTAATTCATCCGGTGTTTCGCTCCTACCCGCTTTATATTCTTTATATTGTTCATGACGAAAAGTCTTACCTTTATCAAAAGCAACTATCATATATATAGGGTCTTCCTCTTCAATTATGTTATTAATCATTTTCACAAAACCAAATATCGCATTAGTTGGAAAACCTTTGCTATTTCTCATAAAATTACCCGTATAAGCTGTTGCATAATAACTTCTAAATAATAAATTATTACCATCAACCATTATTATTTTTTTCATATCGTTCACCTTCTTAATTATATCATGGAAAACTTTAGACATAAAGGTTTTAACAAATTAAAAAAGAATAAAATTTCAAATCTTATTCTTATTCTATTCCAGGTATATCAGGAAATAGGTCTTCTTCTTCACCCGGTTGTTCCTGATAATCAGGATTAGTTGTTTCAACTTCATCAATTACTGGTTCAATATATTTAATGTGTAAACTATCATCAATTAAATCAAATATACTCATTTTTGCTTTTTTATCTTGATAAATAACCTTACCAATGTTTTCCTCACTGTATTCAGGATCATCTTCAGTAATTTTTTCCTCGTTAATGGAAATACTTAATTTATGTTTGTTTAACCAATCAATAAAATATGAATAATCCTTTCCCACAAAATCTGGTAATAAACATGAGCTGTGTTCTTTATTTTCTTCTAATGAACAATTAAGAGTTACATCTGGAGTTTCAATAATATCTAAAGTTTCAACAACATCAATTGTAATATCCTTAACATAGCTTATATCCATATCAGCATATGGTGTTTGGGCAACAATTTGACCAACTACATGCGCAGGATTATCAGAAGTTATATAATTAATATTCAATTTAAAATTATATTTATTTGCATACTCAACTGCTTTTATTTCTTGTTGTCCAATAAAATTTGGTAATAGCGGAATTCCAGTTTCATTGTAATATCCTTTACCAATAACTTTTTCCTCGTATGGGTCATTAACACTAAATTTTAATGTTTTGATAATTTCTTTTGGTTTAAGGCCTAAATTAATTTTCATAGCTTCGGAGACATCTTTAATGCTGCCTTTGTAAGGAATAAAATTATAAAGTGTCATTCTCATTCCCTGATTATCAAAAGCACTATAATCCATAATATGTTTAGTATAACCACTAAGATATAATCTTTGAAAACCTAATATTTCATCAACCTTCATACCACGAGATTTATCTAAGACATCTTTACCAATATTATAAAAAGATAATATTTCACTTGTTTGCATATTTGTTTCCATATTAATACTAACAGCATCTAACAATTCATAAACTGTATCAATTTTTTTAATACTTTTAATTTTATTAATTAATCCTTTTATAACTAGTTGTTGGTTTTGACCACGAGTAAAATCATCAACTTCAGAAATCCCCCAGCCACTACCACACCTATGACTATTATTATTACGATTACGAGATAAAGCTAGTGCTTGCTCTCCGTTTAAGGTTTGTTTTCCTTTTTTTACATAGACAGTGTTTTTACCCCATTTACGATTACTGTCTTGTTCACAAAATGAATAAGGAACATTAACCTCTATTCCTCCAAGAGTATCAACTAATTTAACAACACCTTTAAAATTGATTTTGAAAAAATAATCAATATCTATATCTAAAAAATTTTCGATAGTTAATATCATACAATCTTCCCCATACCAGGCTGCATGAGTTATTTTATTTTTTCGTTTACCATTAAAACAAGAAATTGGTACATAACTATCTCTTGGAATACTAACAATTGTTGTATTTAAAGTAGTAGGGTTAAAAGTAAGTACCATTAAAGCATCACCATTAAATGTTCCTGAAGATATATCCTCGTATTTTGAATCAACACCCATTAATAATATTGTAAATGGTTTATCAATTATTTTGCCCTTACTAGTAATTTTTCGTGATACTTGTTTTTCCTTTGTATATATAATTTTGGTTTTATCCAACATCTCGTTAATACCCTCTACCGTTTGGAACATTATTCGGTAATTAGTTGGAACGAAAATATATTCAATATCCTTATTATCCAAAGCTTCAAACAATTGAGCATAACTATCATAATAAATTATTTCGTTAGTCATTTTACTTGTCTCAATAATTTCTTTAGGTAGTTGATATCCATCAATAATGTTTTCATCATTTAAAATTCCAATTGGTGAATCCCCTATTTTATCAATTGAATTAACTTCGTTTTCAATATTAGTTACTAAACTTGTTGAATAATTTGTATAAACATTACTAACATTACTTAACTTTGAATATATTTTAGTAAGATTAAATGATATTAAAAATGAAATAACTATATATATTAAACTAGTTATTAAAAATAAATTGTATTTAATTTTTTTATGTTTTACTAAAGTTCTTATAGATAACCATAAAAATAACATCCACATTAATATAATAATTATAACTACAACAACTCTAAGAACATTTTCAATCCCAGACAAAAGTAAAATGGAATAGATTAAATGCACATTTACTGCTGTTAATAATATAATTAAAATAAGATTAGTATAAAATTTATATTTATTTGACATAAGTCTCGCTAAAATCTTTTTCATATTACCTCCAAGTCAACAATAACATTATATACTTTTTTCTTCTAATAGACAAGAAATAATATACGAATTTTCAAAGTTGACACTTTGCTCTTTATTTAATATTTGTTTTATTTTATTTTATATTCTATTTTCCATTAATATGAATAATATAAAATAAAAGGATTGATTATCTGCCGCTTTTTTGTTATAATTTATACAGATGGGTCTATGGCCAAGTGGTAAGGCATGGGACTGCAACTCCCTGAGCGTCGGTTCAAATCCGGCTAGGCCCTCCAAAAAAACATTAACTTACGACTTATCGTAAGTTTTTTATTAATTATTTCAAAACCTTCATTTATCTGTTTTATTATTACTGAGATAATATAAATATGCTATAATAATAGTGGTGATAACATGAAAAAGGATAAATTAAATTGGTCAAAAGTCTGGAGCAAAAAATATCCAATATTAGATAATTATCATAATATGGAAAATATTATTAAGTATCAAAAACAAATAAAAGATATGTATTCAGAATTTTTAAAAGAATATAATATTTCAAACCAAGACACGGTTTTAATAATAAAAGATATACTTTATAAAGAATATTTAAGTAGAAAGGACTAAATATGTTAGAAATTAAAAATCTTACTAAATATTACAAAGATGTAAAAGGTGTAGAAGATCTTTCCCTAAATATTGATAAAGGCGAGATATTTGGCTTTATTGGACCAAATGGTGCTGGTAAAAGTACTACTATTAAATGTGTTATGAATTTAATAAACAAAACATCTGGCGATATTTATATTAACAAAAAATTAAACGATAAAGATAATATTAGTCTTAAAAAAATTATTGGTTATTTACCAGATGAAGTACATTTATATGATGATTTAACAGTTACACAAATGTTTGAATATTCTAATAGTTTTTATAAGAAACATTATTCCAAAAGAATTGAATATTTAGTTGAAAAACTAGATATTGATGTAACTAAAAAAATAGAAGAGTTATCTTTAGGAAACCTTAAAAAAGTAGGCATTGTCTTAGCGATGATGCATGAACCTAAGTTATTAATATTAGATGAAGCTACTAGTGGACTTGACCCATTAATGAAAGAAATATTTTATGAATTATTACTCGAAGAAAAAAAGAAAGGGACAACAATTTTCTTTTCATCACACAATTTAAGCGAAATAAAAAAGATATGTGATAGAGTTGGTATTATTAAAGATGGTCACCTAGTAACTGTGGATACAATTGAAGAACTATCAACCAATCATTTGGAAATTATTACAATAGTTTCTAAAGATATTAGTAAAATTAAAAAAGAATTAAATCAAGAATTAATTAGTGAAGACAAAAATAAAATAAAGTTTATTCATAAAGATGATATCAATAATTTAATTAATTTATTAAGTAAATATAATATAGAAAAAATACTAATTGAAGATCCTGAAGTAGAAGACATCTTCATGCATTATTATAGGAGATAAAAATGTTAAAAAGAGAATTAAAAATTAACAAAAAAAGTTTAATCATATGGACTTCCATTATATTAGTATTATTCTTTATTGCTTATATTACTTATTCTAGTATGATGGGCGGTGAGACTTCTAAAGCCTTAAATGAAATGTTAGCCATAATGCCAGAAGAAATGTTAAAAATGTTTAATATGGACATTGTAGATATTGATACCATGTTCGGATGGTTTAAAACAGAAGGTTACACTTTCATCGTTATATTTACCTGTTTATATTCCGCAATTTTAGGTTCTAATATTTTACTTAAAGAAGAAAGTGATAAAACAATTGATTTCTTACACTCAAAACCCATTACAAGAAATAATATTGTTACTTCTAAAATTCAATGTGGATTAATAAATATAGCAATTATGTTTACTGTTATTACAGTTTTCAATATTATTGGAATGGCTATTAGTAATAACTTACAAATTAAATTGTTATTAATGTTAAGTGTTGCCCCAATTTTCTCGGCCATTCCCTTTTTCTTTATCGGTATATTCATTTCAACTTTTTACAAGAAAACAACTAAAACAAATGGGATTGGTATAGGCCTTGTCCTAGTTAGTTATTTTATTCAAATAATATCAGCGATTAGTTCAGATGTTGAATTTATTAAGTATACTTCTATCTTTACATTATCAGATAGCAGAGACATAATCCTTAATAATAGTCTTAATTTTGTATATATAATTATTTCAATAGTAATAACAATAATAACTATTGTTGGAATCTATAAACGATATAATAACAAAGAATTAGTATAAAAACTCACAATGAAGTGATAAACAAAAGTAGATAAGAGAAAAAACTTAATCTACTTTTACTTGACTAGTTCAAAGTGAGTTTTTTAATGTTAATAATTAATTTTTAATTTTTGTTTAATATTAGTCATATGATTTTTTAATTCCTTTTTTAATAATTTAGGATTTGATAATTCATCTTCATTTAAACCACAAGTATTTAATAGTTTTTGATTATCTTCTAATCCAAGTTTGAAGATAAAATTATCAAAGTTTCGTTTAGCTTCTGTAGGATCGTTTTTATACTGTTCAGCAAAATACATTCCAATTAATGATCCATAAGCATAAATAAATTTTTCTCTAATATCAAATTTAATTTCTACTCTTTTGCGCGGATTAAGTTCACTTGAAAGGTCTTCAATAATATCAGTCATTACATTATATTCCATGAAAAATTGGTCATTAAGTTTCATTTCATTCATTTTAGGATGGGTGAAAAATCTTATTCCAATAAAATGATTTAACAAATCATTATATAGTTCATTATAAGCAAATAAAGTATCATAATCACAAAATTTGTTTTTTAAGGAATAGTCCAAAAACAATTTTTCAAAATACATTGAAGGAACTTCTAAATAATTAGTATAAAGATAATTTGTTGATTGTTGGGGATTTTTATCATAAATCATATTATTATGAATAGCATGAGCAAATTCATGAACAATTACTGATAAACCCAAAATATCAAAATATACTATATCACATATAGTATATGATTTTTTCAACTTAGAAATTCTATAACAAACAGCTTGATAACCACAATAAATTGGTTTAATGGCAAAATGCTTACTATCAATCATATTTTTAATTAATTTATAGGTTTTATGATCATATTTATTAAAAAAGTCATATATTATATCTAGCGCTTCTTTTTTATTAAATTCATAACAGCTATCCCGGTTAAAAAATTGAAAACAAGTATCCTTATAAATTTTTAAGATGTTTTTAGAAGAATTTTGATAATATGAGTACATATGATTTAAATCATTATAATAATTATCTTTGATTTTACGAAAATATTGTAATTGTTCATCTCTTACAACTTCTTCCAATACATCCTTATAATCAGTTAAAGTATTGTACACTTCATACAAAGGTAACAAACTATTTTGAATTCTAATTTTTTTAGAATATGAGTTAGCCTTTTCTAGTTTCCATTCCAACATTTTTATTTCTTGAAGTACCGTTTTAGCATCTATATTCATAAATACCCCCTATAATTATAATAAAGTAATAACTTATTAAAGTCAATCATATTCAGGTCGTGAAATAACTAAAATGACTTTACAAATCATTGAAAATGCGATATAATTTTAACATGCAGGTGTGGTTCAATGGTAGAATGTCGCCTTGCCAAGGCGAAGACGCGAGTTCGATTCTCGTCACTTGCTCCAAATATAAATAACCCTTGTTAAGCAAGGGTTTTATTATATCTATTTTTTATTAATATGGTACATCCTCCCTTCAAAAGTTAATAATTATCCAAATAAATATTGATTTAAAAATTTGGAAAGTGAAAAATAGAAAAGGATAAATCTATTTTGAATTTTAAATTATAGATTTGCTTGAAAACTAAACATTTATAATATATAATATATAACTACAAAGGAGGGTTTTAAAATGTTTTATTATTTAGGGATTAAACCAATATATGAAACTCAAATGGTTGAAGATGGTGAATACGATTCATATAGTTCAAGGGGAACAATAAAATATGATGGGCATGTATTTATTGATTTGGAAACTTGGGGAATCGAACTTATAAGAGTTGATGCCGATAGTCAAATAATCCAATCTTTTTTAGATAATTGTATTACTGAAGAAGAGTATCAAAAATTATCAAAACCAATAATGGAAGGTATTTATTACATTGGGGATAGTCCAGGCAGTAACGGAAACGACTTATATCATGTTTATATGGATTTTGCATCAGGTAAGAAGTTTGAAGTATGGCGACATGATTCACAACCAAGACATTTAGGTAATATTGGTACTGCTAATGGCAGATTATTGAGTTCATATGAAAAAAATGCAAGAAGAAAGAAACCTTATCAGATACCTTT
>JAQVMY010000006.1:0-7106 GCA_028703405.1 Bacilli bacterium | reverse complement strand
AAAACAGTTTAAAAAAATTGTTGTTACATTTGGCAAACGTATACGTAGTGATAAACCAATATACAAAGGTGATAATTATTTTTTATATAAACTTACTGAAGAAGGAATAGAAAATTTTAAAAAGGATGGAATAAAGACTAATACAATAATACATTTTGGAGTATTACCCTTTTGTATCTTTCACTTACTGACCACCTCTTCAAAATTTTTCATACCAATATATATACTAGGTGGAACAATAAATTTGTATTGTGTAATTCTTCAAAGATACAACACTATTAGATTAAACAGAGTTTATGAAAAAATAAAAGCAAGGGAAAAAAGAAAAAATAAAAATTCAGAACTTAAACAAGAATTAGGGAATGACTTAAATATAAAGAAATGTAATTCTGAAATTGAATCTTTAAAAACAATTAAAAGTAAATTAGTTGAACAACACTCTTTAATTGAAGAAAAAGAAGAAGAAAATTATAAAATTAAAAAGCTGATTAAATAAATGGATAATAATTATGGGGTTTTAATTATAGTATGATGAAACATACTATAAAGGAAGGAAAATAGAAAATGGAAATTAAAGAAAATCAAAATAATATTTTAGAAGTAAATGATGGAGTAACTTTAGTATATGATAATAATACAAACGCCGAAAAAACTGAAGAAGTTATAAAAAGATGTGAGGAATGGATTGAACTTTTTAAAGAAGTTCATGATATTTTTAAGGAATTAACATTAAAAGATAAATATAGAAAACAAAATATTACTATGAATTTAAACTTTAAACAATTCTTTTCATTATTTGAACCTAAAATTAAGGGTAGAACAATTAGTTTGGATTTAGTTCAACTTCACACAACTATACTTGAAGGGGTAAATATTAATATCGAAGATAAAAATATTGCGGTATATGATTATTTAATGGCAAATGTTTTAGATTATTATATTTTACAAAATTACAAAGATACGGAAATTGATATAAATAGCCCGGATTTCAGCTGGGTTCTATACTCAAATGAAAAAAACGAAAAATTTAGTGTTAAACCTATCGTTGCTAATTTAGGTTCTTTTCCAGAATATGAAAAATATAAAAAATTAATAATAAATATAGTAACTTGCCATAATTTAGGAATGCCAACTGATCAATTATTAAATAATTTAAGAAATAACATTAATAACCAAGAATTATCTGAAATTAGTTATGAAGACTTCTCTGATTCTAGTAAACAACACAAATTAATTAAAGATAAATATAACAAAAAATAAAAATTTAAATATTAATTTAATTTTATAAATATTTTGTCACTTGTGATTTTATTTAAAAACATTATATAGGTGATATACTGTTAGAAGAAAAAGATGCAGTATTAGAAAGTGGTAGTTATGAAAAAAATAGATAAAAATAATAAAAATAATAGACAAAATTTAATATGGGGAATAATTTTTTTAATCCTTGCTCCTTCTATATGGATTTCGACATTATTAGTTAGCTTATTTACTTTTGGGGCAATAATAATATGGTCAGAAAATCCCAAAGACATGCCTTTGTTATATATTTCAATGTTATTTTTCTTAACATTAGGAATTTATTATCTTAATAAATATTTTAAAAACAAAAAAATTAACTAGACAAAAAACAATAAAACTGATTCCAATTAAGAATCAGTTTTATTGTTTTTATCTTTGTAGTACTTTATTTTCCATTTTATGAAGTGTTGATAATAAATTAATAGCATATCCACGATAGTATTTTTTATCACCTTCAATCCAGTTATCAGTCTCATAATAACCTAACGATTTATGAAATTGATAATTAATATTCAATTCCTTTTTAGTTTCTTCAAATAATCTATCAACTAATTCATCACTTATGGTACCACGATTAACAGTAAAACCAATACAATCACCAGAGATTAAAAATGGTTCTAATACTGATACACTATTAATAAAAGAGTCCCCTGTTGTTCTTTCTGGTTTTAAATAATAATATATTCCGCCCGCAATCTCCCTCTTTTGTAACTTAGTATAATTTAACAAATCACTTTGATGTAAAATTTTAGTATTGGTTTCTATTTCTAAACTCTTTATTTTCATATACAGTGCATAAATTAATAATTGTAAATTACTTACCACTTCATTATTAGCCATACTACTACTATTTACTAAATCGTATATATATAACTTATAAGGAGCAGTAGATTGGCATTTTATAAACATATCATTATATTCACTATAAGACATAAAATTAACACCTCTTTAATCCAGATTTAATTTTTTTCTGGCCTCTGCCCATATGTCATAAGGCACTTCTTCTAAGATAGTTGACAATCCTTGTTTAGCCGCTAATCTTTTGACTTCTCTAATATATTCCCCAGTACAATCAAAACCAGTTTGTAACATTTTAATAATTGTATCACCCCATCTAATATTTGGATGATTAATGTTACTATTTTTTATTATGTTAATTGGAATTGATATATCATACTCTAAATGATGAAATGTTGGTATCCAACTATTGTCCTTATATTCAAGAATTAACAAACTGCTTCCAGGGAACCCATCTGTTGGCAATCCCGCTGATCCTGGATTAAAAAACCTAATCCCCTTTGTTGAAAAATATAATTGATTATGTTCATGACCAAAAATAACAAATTTATAATCAAAATCATCATTATATTTAATATCTCTATATCTATGTGTTAAATATATTTTATCAGTATTTGGAATATCAATTATTTCATACTTAGGTAGCCTTTTTAAATAGTTAATATCTTCTTCATTTAGGGAATTATAAGCAAACAAAATTGCACCATTATTAGATTCTAGTGTCCAGTTTTTCTCTGGAGATAAATGGTAATTAATAATATATTCCTCACGATTACCTCTAACAATCCAAGTCTTGTATTCGTTACTTTTAACCCTTATATAATCTAATATCTCTTTACTTTGAGGTATATCACTTATATAGTCACCACAAAAAACAAGTCCATCGATATTTGAATTATCTATAAATTCAAAACATCTTTTTATAGCTGTTAAATTACCATGTATATCACTTAAAACTGCCAACCTCATAACATTCCTCCAGTACCTCTAAATTGATTGGTAGAGTATTACTCCATTTCCGCAATTTCTAATTTTTCATTATTATTAATAATCACTAATGAAGCTTCTTTTGGGTATCCCAAGTCCTTTGTATACTCTACAGCAACTTCAATAAAATAAGCATTATCATCAATAGTATCTAAATATTCGTATTTATTATTTTTAACTGAAGTAATAGTTACATTACTTACAATAGGTAATTCTTGTTTTCTATTCCCATATATATTGTTTTCCACATGGCTATAAATAGTTTCTGTAGCAATCAAAATAAAATCATCACGGAAAGGTTCATATATAAATTGAACACCACCCACATCATTATGATTAATTTTATTGTCAAGGGTAAAACAATCACTAATAAATAATTGAGTGATTATTGTAGCATATTTATCAAAATCTATCTCATCTTTACTAAGTTCTACTTTAAGATCATTAAAAATATTTTTATAATAAGAACTTGAATTTTCTTTTAATTCATAACCTTTGATTTCACTAATTACTTTAGTTTCTTTATTAGTTTCTTTTGGTTTTAATAAATTCCTAACAAGAATGGAAGATAAAATTAGTCCAACAATTACTAAGATAAATATTGTAATTTTTTTTATATTCAATTTTCTTTTTTGCATACTAATTGTTAACCCCTTCCATTAACTTATTTGTTTCTTCTGTTTTTCTTATTAAATCATAAACAATAATTGAATTTGAGACTTTTAATATTTCTTCTGATTTTTCTGTATACATAGCAATTTCTTCTAAACTAACAGGTTCATTAGCATTAATTAATTTGCCTTCACTTTTTTGATTATTATAATACATTTTATTAGTAATCCAATTTCCGTCAGGAAATACTACTACATTATTTGTAATACTAAACATATCATTACCTAAAGCATAAGGTATTTTAAACCCAAACATATTTCCTAAAGTTGGGGCTATATCATACATACCCATAACTTCAGTTACTTCAGTAGCTAATTTTTTGTTTTTTGACCAAATAATAAAGGGTACTTTTTTATTTATTTCAATATCATAAGCATCTATTGCTCTATAATCTGGGTCCTCTTCATCAAGTAAACTGTCAGTATATGGATCGTAATTATAAAATCTCTCATATTCGCTTTTTTTCAATTTAGCGTCGTGGTCGCCATAAATAACTATAACGGTATTTTCTAATAACCCTGTTTCATCTAGTTCATCAATAAATTGCCCGATTGCTTCATCAGCATAATGAACAGATTTAAAATAATTTCCTATTTTAGTGTTTTCTAAATATCTCGCTGAAACAATTTCTTTTTTATTTGTTTCCTCATTTATTTTTTCATATTTAAAATCAACTTCAAAATCAACAATTCCTTGTTTAATTATATCTGAAAAAGGTGTATGGTTACTTAACATAATCATTGTTCCATAAAAATTTTGATTATTTTCACTTATTCCTTGTATTTTAGGAACAGCTTGTCTAAAAAATGATTTATCACTAAGACCAAGACCTATTTTTTCATCAAGATCAAAATCTTTATCATAGTAATAAAAACGGTCATAACCAAACTCTTTATGAACAACATTACGGTTCCAATAAGCTCCTTTGTTACCATGCATACTAAAAGAATAATATCCAAGATTTTTTAACATTTTAGGAATAGTAACATATTCACGATTCCAGTAATTAACAAATACAGTGCCACTACTAGTAGGCATTAGTGAAGTGTTTAGAGTAAATTCGCTATCACTGCTTGTCCCTACTCCTTCTTGAGCATAGAAATTACTAAATGCTAACCCTTCTTTTGATAATTTATTTAAATTAGGTGTTAATTCACGATTATTAAATTTTAAATCAATAACCATTTGTTGAATACTTTCGGCATGAATCATAATAATATTTTGACCTTTAAAAATATCACTATATTTATTTTTTTTAGTTGTATCTTCTTTACTATCATAATATTCTCTAAATATTTTAGCATTTTCATCATATCCAAATAATGGATTTAATTGAGGTTTTATACTACTAATTAAATCATTAACTTGATATGTATAAAGTCCGAATTTCATAACAACATATTCACGATTCCATTGTTTTCCGAAACGACCAATATCTAAACCTGTTAACATTGAAACAAAAAAACCAATAAAAACAAAAGCGGCAACTAAGGTATTTAAGGCTCTAATTTTACCAACTTCTATTTTTGAAACCATTTCAAAATAATTTTTCTTTTTTAAATTATAATTAACATATAAAAGGGCGATTGGTTGCCACAAGAAAATAAAATCCTTAATTTCTAATATGCTTTCAACAACAGCATCTGCTACATCAAATAATTGTAAAGTTGTTGATAAGAGAGATATTGATGCAAAGGAAATATAGTTAGTGTAATAAATTGAATTAATAACACATAGTGTTGTAAAAAATATTGACCAACTAAAAAAGTATTTAAATTGATTTTGTGGCTTTAATAGGTAACCAAAAGCTCCTACAATTAAACACACAGCAAAATCTGCCAGTATTGGTTTTAGTTCAAAATAATTTCCAACTGTAAATACTCTAAGTAACCAAGCGTTAATTACAGAACTTAAAACAAATGACATAAATAAAATATTTGTATTTAAATATGTCTTCGCACTTCTTTGAAATTTTTTAAAAAAATCTTGCATTTTTTCACCTCATATATACTAAATAAGTATAACACTTTTTTTTTGTTTTATCAAATCAAAAAGCGATAAAATCGCTTTAAGAAATAGTCAACCTATTAATTATTTATTACCATTAATTTATGCTTATTTATAAGCACATGTAGCTTGTATTTGATATCCATCGGTAATTAATGTATATCATTATTAGTATTATCAAAATTCTTATTATTATCATTAGTATTTATTTCCATTTCATAACTACTAGAATTTATTGCAATTCCCAAGACAAATATATAAGATAATATGTAAACCCAAATCATCATAACCATAATACTTGATAGCCCACCATAAAATATATCATACCTAGCAATATTACTAACATAATACGAGTATACTGCCGTTACTACCATCCATGAGATTGTAGTAAGCAATGCACCTCTTCTTGTATATTTACTAGATATTGGCGAATCAGGTGCTAGAGCATAGATTAGATTAATTGTAAAAAAGATTGCAACAAACCCAATTGGCCATTTTAATAATACAAATATATCATATAATGTTTGAATGATATTTTGATCAACAATTGCCATTGAAATTAATTTAATAATATTGTTACCAAATGCTAACACAATTAAAATGAAGATAAACAAGAAGACCAGCATAAGTGCTAAAATCATTGCTTTAATCCTTCTTCTTAAAGTTGTTGAACTTTCTTTCTTATAAAGAGCATTCGATGTTGTAACAATAGAATATAATCCATTAGAAGCTATTAACAAACCAATTATTAATGATATCCCAACATTTAAATTAAAACTAGAGCCTTCAATAAATGGAATTAGTAACTTACTAACATCGGTTGGGAAAGAATTTATCATAAAATTTACAAGTGACTCAACTGAAACAGATAAATATGATGCTATCAAGACAAAAATCGTCAAAATGGGCGCAATAGAAATAACTAATGAGAAAGCTAAATGTCCAGGTAATATTTCCATCTCTGGCATTTTTATTATTTTAACAATTTTTAAAAATTTTCGTTTAATTTCTGACATTTTCATCATCCTAAACAACTTATTTATCTTCTTTTTCAGTCAACTCTTTATTATCACGCATATCAAGTGTTGCTTCATTAATTGCATCATCAATTGTTTTAATAGCATCAATTATCATACTATAACCAATTGCAGCACCAAAATTATGCGCTAAAGTTTTAAATTCTTTATTTAACTTTCTCATATAAGAAATAACTGTTTTCTCGTCGTGCCCAACCATATAGATTAAGAATTCATTACCACTAGTACGAATAATATCACTATTTTCAACTTGGTTTAAAATTAAAATGTTAGCAGCTTCACGAATAACCTTATCTCCTTCTA
>JAQVMY010000066.1 GCA_028703405.1 Bacilli bacterium | reverse complement strand
TTTTTAGTTTGATAATATAATTTTATTCATCCCATTCAATTGCATCTGTTGGACAAGAATCGATAGCTTCTTGAACAAGTTCAATTTGATCTTCCTTAACTTTATCAACAATTACACGAGCAACATCCTCAACGACGAAGATATCTCCGGCAATTGATTCACATAATCCACAGGCAATGCAATTTTCTTCTATAATTTTTACTTTTTTCATATTTCCTCCTGTTATCATTATAGTTAAAATAGACGTAAAATGCAATATAATGTTTAAAAAACTTCAAAATTATGGTATCATAGTATTAACTAATGGGGTGTTATTATGGGGAGCAGAATGGAAAAATATTATAGAACTAATAATAATATTAAAAGCCGCAGTATAAAGAATGAGGGCTTGTATCGTACGATTTATGATATGGGGGAATATACGAATATTGAAGGTATTGCTAGCATTGAAAAAACCAATCAAATTGATTTAACTCAAATTCAAGAACTACTTAGAAGTGTTGAACAAAAAGACCGAGTAATTAATCAAACCCCAATTCCTGAAAAGGTTGAAACATCTAATGTTGGAGTTGCACTCTTAAACGAGGAAGAAAAAAGTTATGATATTCGGGATGTCTTAAGCAAAGCAAAAACAGAACGTGGAGAAGTCAAAAGTGATTATCGACAATTAAATAATACCCAATATAACATCTTGAAAAAAATTAAATTAGATGAGCCGATTGAAGAACAAGAATTAAAGGAATTAATTCATACGATTACTAATACTAGTATGTTAAATAAATTAGAGGATAAAGAATTAAGTTTGAACTTATTATCTTCACTACAAGCTGGTGAGGAAACAATGATTAGAGATCAAGAAAAATTAGCGAATGTTGTTGCTGAAGAGAATGAAAAAACTGAAAATTTAGATGCAACAATTGAAGAAATAGATAAATCTTTCTTTACTTCTAGTATGAGTTTTAGTGATGAAGATTTTGAAGATTTGAAAGATATTAAAAAGAATTTAAAGAAAAATAATTTATCGATAAAAGCATTAACCTTTTTATTAATAGTTGTAATTATTTCAGCAATTGGTTATATTGTATATACTATTTATCAATAATATATTTTAAATGAAGGGAACTACTAGTTGTCTTCATTTTTTTCATTTCGTTGCAATCTATTTTTAAATAAGTTATAATATTTATGAGGATGATATGATGAATAACACATTAAATGTATTGCGGAATAAAATGATAACAGGGGTCGAAAAGAATGTGTTTCCAGGCTCAACATTTGGAGTAATATACAAAGGAAAAAAAATTGTTGAAGTAGTTGGAAATAAATCATTATATCCTGAAGTAGAAACTAATAATATAAACACAATATATGATTTAGCGTCATTAACAAAAGTGATGGTGACTAATTTTTTAATAGGGAAGTTATTAGAAGATAATCGAATTAACCTAAAAGATCCTGTGAAGAAGTACCTTTTAGAATTTAAGCATGAGGATATAACTATAATAGATTTGCTAACTCATTCTTCGGGTCTGCCAGCTAATGTAAATTGGATGGAAATAAAAACGAGTGAAGACTATTTGAATTTAATTTTAAACACTGATAAGGAAGTTGAAAGACACAGTAGAGCCATATATTCTGATATAGGTTTTATTATTTTAGGTGTGTTAATAGAAAAAATTACAGGAGAAACTTTGGATTCATTAGCAAACAATCAAATATTTAATAAGTTAGGCATGTCTAATACTATGTATAATCCATCAGATATTGATGCGTGTGCTCCAACTGAAAAGGAAGATGACATTTATATAAAGGGAATTGTTCATGATAAAAAAGCCAGACTATTTAATGGTGTGGCAGGACATGCAGGGGTTTTTAGTACCATAACCGATGTTACTAAATTCGCACGGTTGATTTTGGATGATGGAAGATATAATGGTAATCAAATTATTTCTGAAAAAATAATTAATGATTGGTATAAACCAACATTTCAAGATTCAAGCGGAAGAAATCGTACTTTAGGTTGGATTGAAGGTAAGACTTCTGATGTTTGTAGCCTTATTTCTAACAGTGCTATTTATCATCAAGGTTTTACAGGAAATAGAATGTTAATTGATAGGGAAAATGAATTGGCCATAATAGTGTTATCCAATAGAATTCATCCAACTAGGAATAATAATAAGTTTGGAAAATTTTGGGGTGAATTTGTTGAGTTGGTTTATAAAGAATTAAAAATTGAAAATAATAAAAAAGAGGGGATTTATGAAAGAACTATTTAGGTTAACCAAATATTTAAAACCATATAAAAAATGGGCAATATATGCTCCTCTTTTAATCGTGTTAGAAGTTATCATGGATTTATTTTTACCAACAATTATGGCTAATATTGTAAATATTGGAATAGGCGGAAATGATCCAACCTATATTTTTTTAAGCATTGTACTTATGATTTCATTATCGCTAATTGGAATTGCTGGTGGTATAGGAAGCATTTATTTTTCTGCTTTAACTAGTGAATCAGCTGCAACTGATATTCGTGATGATTTATTTAAAAAAATTAATAGTTTATCTTTTTTTAATTTCAACAAATTAAAAACAGGGAAGTTAATTACAATCTTAACTAATGATACAGCAGTAATCGGTAATGTTATTATGTTATCTTTGAGATTTATCCTTAGAGTTCCCATAATCATGGTTGGAAGTATTATTATGGCAATTATGATTAGTCCTAAGTTATCATTAATATTATTGTTTTTTATACCAATGATAATTATAACCACTATCATTATTGTTAAAAAGGCTTTTCCATATTTTAAAATAACTCAAGAAACTGTTGATAGTGTTAACTCAGTTGTTCGCGAAAATTTAGCAGGAATTAGAGTTGTTAAGTCCTTTGTTATGGAAGACTATGAAATAGAAAAATTTGAAGAAGTGAATCAGCGCATGAAAGATGTAATGATAACGGCTATGAGATATTTAGTATTAGCTATGCCTTTAATGATGCTTTTTATTAATCTTGCTACTGTTTCGGTATTATGGTACGGTGGTAAATTAGCCGTTATTGGTTCACTTAAAATTGGTAGTATTATGGCTTTTATTCAATATTTAACAAATATTTTAACAACCATTTTAATGGCTTCAGTAGCAATAGCAGTAACTACTAGAAGTATTGTAAGTGCCAAAAGAATAAATGATATTTTTGATTTAACAGAAGATATAAAAGGTCCTAAAAACCCAATAAATGTAGATAAAATAAAAGGTAAAGTTGAATTCCAAAATGTTAGTTTCACTTATCAATCAGGAACTGGTGATCATGTTCTAAAAGATATTAATTTTACTGTAAATAAAGGGATGAGTGTTGCTATTTTAGGTCCAACTGGTAGTGGAAAGTCTACTCTAGCTTCTTTAATTGCTAGATTTTATGATCCTATAGAAGGAACCGTTTTAATTGATGATATTGATATTAAAGATTATTCATTAGAAACTTTAAGAAAAAATATAAGTTTTGTTTTTCAAGAATCTTCTTTATTTTCAGATTCTATTCAAAATAATATTAAATACGGGTACCCAGAAGCAACATTAGATGAAATTATAAAAGCTGCTAAAATTGCAGAGGCTCATGAATTCATTTCTGAATATCCAGAAGGGTATGATTATGTTATCGAGCAAGGGGCAACAAATTTAAGTGGAGGACAAAAGCAAAGATTATCACTTGCAAGGGCGATTATTACTAAGTCTCCGATTTTAATCTTAGATGATACTACTAGCGCGGTCGACGTTAAAACTGAAAAGAAAATCAGAAAGTCTTTAAAAACTGAATTGAAAAATAAAACAATGTTTGTAATAACTCAAAGAATTACGACTGCTCTTGATGCGGATATTATAATTATTCTCGATGATGGGGAGATTTCTGGAATAGGAACTCATGAAACATTAATTAAAAATAATTCTGTATATAAATGCATATATAATTCGCAAATAATAAAGGATGTGGTTTAAATGAGGAAAGGAAAAACATCAACAAAAACAAAAATTATAAATCCTAGAGCTACTATCAAAAGAATTTGGGGTTACTTAAAAAAAGATAGACTTTCAATTATCTTTGTAATAATTATGGTTATATTATCCATTTTAACAATGGTTTTAAGTCCAGTTTTAATGTTAATTGCTATTGATGATTTTATTGCTTATAACCAATTAGACGGACTGGCAATAATAATTTTAATATTAGGTATTATATATTTATTATCATCATTATTTAATTATCTATCAGGATTTGTTATGATATCTATCTCAGAAAAGGCTTTATATAATATTCGTAAGGATTTATTTAATCATTTAGAATTATTATCTTTAAGTTTTTTTGATAAAAATAAAAAAGGTGATTTGATGAGTCGTTTCACTAACGATATTTCTGTTATTAGTGAAACATTAAGTGATGCGGTTATTCAAGTTATTAATAGTTCTTTAATATTAATTGGTGTAACAATTATTATGTTTGTACTTAATCCTCTTTTAGCAGTAACGACAATCTTAACTGTTCCATTGTTTGTCATATTTGTCCTTAAAATTAGTAAAAAAACAGGAATGTATTATAAAAAAGGACAAGAAGCAATTGGTAATTTGAATGCTTATGCCGAAGAACGAATAAGTGGAATTGAAGTTGTTAAGAGTTATGGTAAAGAAGAAGAATCAATTGATAAATTTAAAAAACACAGTAAAACTTTAAAAGATATATCCATTAAAGCTCAATTGTATTTTAGTTTGATTATGCCAATTAATATAGCTATTACTAATTTGGGTAATATTTTAATTATTACTGTTGGAGCTTTATTAACAATTAACGGACAGGCAACAGTTGGTAGTATTTTAGTCTTCTTATCATATTCTAAAATGTTTAGAAGACCAATTAATCAATTAGCAACAATTTATTCTTCAATTCAATCATCTTTAGCGGGGGCTGAAAGAATTTTTGATATTATTGATTATCCGATTGAAGTAAAAGATGTTAGTAAACCATTAAAATTAGATAAAATTAAAGGTGAAGTGGAATTTATTAATGTTAATTTTGGATATACTGAAGATAAGTTAGTTCTCAAAGACATTAATCTCAAGGTTAGAGCAGGCCAAAATATTGCATTGGTCGGACCAACAGGAACTGGCAAAACAACTTTTATTAATTTATTATCAAGATTTTACGATTTAACCTCTGGCACCATTACAATTGATGGTCATGATATTAGTCAAATTAAAAAAAGTGATTTAAGAAAAAAGATAGGCATTGTTTTACAAGACACATATTTATTTAAAGGTACCGTTTTAGATAATGTAAAATATAGTAAAATGGATGCAACCTTAGAAGAAGTTGTTGAAGTTTGTAAAAAGGCTCAAGCTCATTCATTTATTAGAAGATTGCCTGATGGTTACTATTCAATGGTTGAAGAAGAAGGTTCAAATTTTTCTCAGGGACAGCGCCAATTAATATCAATTGCGCGCGCTATGTTAGCCGATCATGAAATATTGATATTAGATGAAGCAACAAGTAATGTGGATACTTATACCGAAGTCGCCATTCAAACTGGCATGAAAAAATTGATGGAAGGAAAAACAAGTTTTATTATAGCCCATCGTTTATCAACAATTGTTAATGCTAGTAAAATCATTGTAATTGTCGAGGGAGAAATAATTGAAAGAGGTAGTCATACAAATTTAATTAACAAAAGAGGGTTCTATTATAATTTATATAATAGCCAATTTGAAAATTAAAATACTTTCTTTTTTCTGTTTTTTTTGATATACTTTATATAGTAAAGAGGAGATGAACTC
>JAQVMY010000005.1 GCA_028703405.1 Bacilli bacterium | reverse complement strand
GTTCTTCACGGAGCATCTGGAATTCCTGATGAAGATATCAAAAAAGCAATTAGTTGTGGAATTGCTAAAATAAACATTAATACTGATTTGCAAATTGTATGGTCAAAAAAAGTAAGGGAATTTTTAAGTGTTAACCAAGATGTATATGACCCAAGAATTATTATTAAAGCTGGTGAAACTGATTTTAAAAAATTAGTCTCGGAAAAACTTGCTTTAACAGGCAGCACTAATAAACTTTAACACAATTTTATTGGGCTAACATATAAATATAATAGTGAATAATGGAGGTAAATCATGAAACAAATTGAAATCGAAGGTGGACATTTATTAGAAGGAACTATTAATATAAGTGGTGCGAAGAACAGCGCAGTTGCACTCGTACCTGCAGCTTTGTTATCAGATGATATAGTTGTTATAAATAACATTCCAAATATTTCTGATATTGATGCTTTAAATGAAATACTTGTCTATTTAGGTGCTGAAGTGTCTAGAGAAAACGATACAATTAAAATTAATTCTAGAAATATTGTTAATAGAGAAATACCAGAAAATATATCTAAAAAATTAAGAGCATCATACTATTTTATGTCTGCTTTATTAGGTAAATATAAACGAGTTGAAATGTTTTTCCCAGGAGGGTGTTCGATTGGTGCAAGACCTATTGATCAAACTTTAAAAGGTTTTAAAGCATTAGGTGCAACTGTTATTGAAAAAGATAATAAGTTTACTATTTTTGCTGATAAATTAATTGGGGGTCATGTTTATTTAGATATGCCCAGTGTTGGGGCGACTATCAATACTATCTTAGCTGCAGTTAAAGCTGAAGGTGAAACAATAATTGAAAATGCTGCTAAAGAACCTGAAATTGTTAATGTTGCTATATTTTTAAATAATATGGGTGCTAAAATAACAGGGGCTGGAACTAGTGAGATAAGGATTGTTGGAGTAAATAAGTTGGGTAAAGGTTTTGTTGAGGTGATTCCTGATCGGATTGAAGCTGGAACCTATATCATCGCTGGTGCTTTAATGGGAAAAAATTTGAAAATCAATAATATTATCCCCGAACATATTGATAGTTTAATACTAAAGTTAAAAGAAATGGGGGTAGATATGGATATTCATGAAAACCACTTATCTATCTCTAAAACAGATAATATGAAACCCGTTAATATCAAAACAATTGGTTATCCTGGTTTTCCAACCGATTTACAACAACCATTAACTACATTGTTATCTCAATGTTCTGGTACTTCTTATTTAGAAGAAACAATTTATGAAAATAGATTTCAAAATATCCCGTATTTAAGAAATATGGGTGCTAGTATTGAACAATTAGATATGCGTCATATAAAAATAAATGGACCTATTAGTTTAACTGGAATGACTGTTGAAGCAACTGATTTAAGAGCAGGAGCTTGTCTAGTCCTAGCTGGACTTATATCTAACGGAAAAACTTTTATTAATAAATCCGAGCATATTTTAAGAGGATATGAAAATATTGTAGACAAACTTAACAATGTTGGTGCTAAAATAAGGATTAATGAAATATAATTAAATAGAGTAAATCTCTATTTTTTTTAAGGAGAATCTAATATGAAACTTAAAACTATTTTAATTGGTAGTATTATTTTATTAACAACCTTTTTAATTTATTTAACAACATTAGATAAATTAGTTTACTTTCTAGCACTTGGTGATTCTTTAGCTAATGGGAAAACACCTTATGGGGAAAGCGATTATGGTTATAATGACTATCTGCGGGATTATATCGATAATAAGAATATTTTAGAAAAATATATTAATGGGTTTATTGTAGATGATTATCGTATTACTGACCTTGTTAGAGATATTGAAGATAATCGAAAAATAGTAATTAATAATAAGAAGCAATCTATAAAAAACGCTTTAATAAAAGCCGATTTAGTAACCCTTTCTATTGGAATGAATGAATTATATTACAAATTAAATACTGCAAGTTTAGAAAACAATGAAATTTACGAACATATTGATGAAATGATGGAAGATATGGATGAATTATTTAATCTATTAAGGAAGTACTGTAAAGAAGATATTATAATCGTTAATTACTTTCGTTCAACCTCACTATTAAATCATGATAAAATTGAAGAATATTTTAAATATGTAAATACATTACTTAAAAATAAAAGCGAAAAATATAAAATACACTATGTTGAAATTGATAAAACGCTAGAAGATAATACTTTGTATTTACCAATGACTAATAATTATTTTCCATCAAGAAATGGATATGAGGCTATTAGTAAGGATTTAATTAAAAAAGTTGACGAAACTTTATTGAAATAATACAAAAAGTTTGCTAAATTCAATAATAATTGTTATAATATTAAAGAATTAATTACTATGATTATTTATAATCATGGCGGAAGGAGAAATATACATGAAAAAAGATAAAAAAGTTGAATATGTTAAAACTTCTGTAACTTGTTCTTGTGGTAATACTTTTGAAGTAGAATCAAATAAGAGTGATTTACATATCGAAGTTTGTGACAAGTGTCATCCTTTCTTTACTGGTGTCCAAGGCCAAACTATGAAGGCTGGTAAAGTTGAGAAATTTAATCGCAAGTATGGTATTAATCAAGAAACTAAATAATTAATATTTTAAACTAGAATTACTTCTAGTTTTTTTATATAAAATTAAGTAGGATAGCTATTATTACTAAAACTATACCGCCTATAAAGGTTGAATATTTGCCTATATTTTGATTAATCTTTTTACCTATCTTTAAACCTACGTAAGTAACAATTGCACTCATTAGAAAAAATATAATGGATACCAGTTCATAATTAGTAGTTATTGCTTCAATTCCTGTCCCTAAAGTAAAACTATCAATACTTACTGCGATTCCAAACAAAAACATTCCTTTTAAATTCATTAATATTAATGGTTCGTGGTCATCTTTTGAAGATAAGATCATTTCAATACCTATGAAAACCAAAATAATTGTTAGTACAATATGAATTTTAAGATGTAATACATCAATAATTGAACTCCCAAGCAATATTCCTAGAAGTGGCATAAAAAAATGAAAGGTTCCAACAATTAATGATAATATTAAATGTTTTTTATTTGATATATTTATCGTTCCATATATTAATGATAGTGAAAAAGCATCCATACTCATTGATAAAGCTAACAAAAAAATGGTCATTATAGGCATAAAAAGAACCCCTAATATATTATACTTTTGGGGTTCTTTTTATATTCTAAAATACTTCTTAATAATTTCCTTTACAAAAAATTTGTATTCAACTTCTGTTGATTCTTCTGCTTCTATTAAACAAAGTGGAGGAAATAATACACACCACCAATTATCACCTAATCCTTCACCTAATGTAACTTTAACTGATTCATAATACCCTTCTTTATAAGTAATTCCTTTATATTCTTTTTCTGGAAAAAAATTATCCCCAAAATTTATATTATAATTAAGATTATATTTTTCTCTTTTTAATAAATTCCCTATTTCAGAATCAAGATAATTCATATTACTACTAATAATTTTTCTAGCTTCTTTAACATCATGGGTATCACTTAATAAATCAGACATACTATATTGTAATTGTTTACTTACTTTTGTTTTAATGTTTTGATCATATTGGGAGTTACTATTGGGGATAACTCTCAATCTAATTGCTTCATCTGGAATAATAAATCTATTGTCAAAAGAATCAGTTAATGATAAATATGCAATCATTGTAATTAAAATTATAGCAAATCCTTTTTTCATATATAATCACCTATTTAATGTTGAACACTAATTAAATTATTTATACAAAAAAAATAAATTAAATTTATTCTTTTATTTATGATATATTTCTTTAATCTTTTTTGATATTCTAGTAAAGCATTAACCAAATATTTTAATACCAAATACAAATTATCTTAATCATATTTCAATTAATTCCGTTCTTTCATTTTGGTCAGCAATAATTATTGAATCCAATTCACGATGTCTTCCATTAAGTTTTTCAATTAAAGTTTTTTCAGCTGTTGTTTTAGAGTTTGCTTCTTCACTAAGGTGAGCTAATACAATATGTTTTGTTTTTGGACCAATAAACTCGGATAAATACTCTGAAGCATCATTATTAGATAAATGCCCTTCGTCTCCTAAAATTCTTATTTTTAGATGATGAGGTCTATTTGTATTCATTAACATTTCAACATCATGATTGCTCTCAATAATATACAAATTCTTATTTTTTAGTTTCTTATGATATTTTTTATTTATGTATCCTGTATCAGTAATATAAACAACTGTTTTCTCATTACTTTCAAATATATATCCATTAGATTCACCTGAATCATGAGATGTTTTAATGGTTGATACATTTAAATCATCTATTTCTAAATTATTATCAATATATACATAATTATCAATTTCAAATTTAGTTATTATTTCTTGATGCATTTTTTTTGTTAAATACACAGTTGGGTTATATTTTTTACAAAATACTTTTAATCCATTTATATGATCACTATGAGTATGAGTAATAAAAATGCTGTCAATAGAAGATGGTTTTACTTCTATTGATTTAAGCATCTTCTCAGTATACAAGCAAGAAGTTCCAATATCAACTAACAATTTATGGGTTTCAGTTGATATATATGTAGAATTACCTTTACTTCCGCTAGCTAAAATACTTACCTTGATTATAACACACTCCAAGGGTTCGTTTTATAGCCACCACCGTGTGGTTTCCCTACCCATAGTTCAAAGTGTAAGTGAGGTCCAGTTGATGCTCCTGTGCTACCCATATACGCAATTAAATGACCACTTGGAACAATTTGCCCGACAGATACTAAAGAACGGGATAAATGGGCGTAAAGTGAGTAATAACCATTATTGTGATTAATAATTATATAATTACCATATCCACCAGCTTCGTATCCTATATATGAGACAACACCATTGTTAGTTGCATAAATATCCGCACCATATCCAATAGCAATATCTAATGCTTGATGGAACTCACGCTTGTTACTAAATGGATTAGCTCGGTATCCATATTGGGTAGTAATAACGTACCCATTCCCTGTTGGCCAAGTCCACCCTAATGAATTACCAATTTGTGGCGGATTCTTTTTACCTTTAACAATAATTTGATTAATAGTTGGTTTTAATTCTTCATTACTTTCAGGATCAACAAAAACAATTACACCATTAATAGTTTTTGTTTTTTGAGTAACTCGATTTAATCCATTTTCACCTTTTCTAATTATTTCATCGTCGCCAATAATACGATCTTCATCGTATCTAATCTCTGGTTTAAAAACACTTTCTACATCACGAACTATGTGTTCTTCAACAACTACTCTTATTTGAGGAGATGGAATACCAATAACAACTTCTTGTCCTGGAAAAAGTAAATTACTTTTACTTGTAAATTCAGGATTGGAAATTAAAAATTCCTCAACACTTATTTTATTGTTGAACGCTACATTTTCAATAGTGTCTCCTACTTTAACTTTATATGTTTCCTTACTATCGGCTGAACCAAATAGTAAGAACTGCGCAAGTTCTGCGCTATCTAAATAAATTTTTTCATTTACCGAAATATTTGTTTCTTTAAAAGTGATATTATCTTCTAAATAAACGTTTTCAACTAGACTACCAACTGTTTCTATTTTCACTTGATTATCAGTTTTATACAAACGATATAGTTCTTCACCTACAAAAGTTTGAATAGTGTTTTCTACAGCCTCTTCAAATATTTTTGAGTCAATCGTATATATTGTTTTTTCTGAGAACTCATTTTTAATATTAAATTGATAGCCTCTAACTGTAAATGGTTTTAATTCGCTAATTTTATTATATATTTCTTCTTCAATATTAGTTTTTTTATCATATGTTACTATTTTTTTTATTTCTAAAGAGGAAGGACCATAGACTTTATCTACTTTATATTGCTTTTTTAAATTATCTCCTCTTTTATCAATATATTTTTCTAGTTTTTCTTTACTTTTAACAACACCTAATATTTTACCTTCTAAATATACTTGATAGTACTCATTAGGGTATTTACTTCGATTAAAATCAAATCCTAAAAGTAGTAGGCTTGTTAAAATTAAAAGTATAATTATATATCCAATTTTTTTCAAATTAAATCACCTATTTTTCTAATTCATTAACATAATTTCTAAAAGTACTAGTATTTTTAATAAACATTAAATCAATTGTTGCTGTTGGTCCATTACGATGTTTTCCGATAATATATTCACTTTTACTAGTATGTTCATCAATAACTGCTTCTTTATTATAATAATCATCACGGTATAAAAATGACACTACATCGGCATCTTGCTCAATTGATCCAGACTCTCTTAAATCACTTAATAATGGACGTTTATTCTCACGCCCCTCTACAGAACGAGATAATTGAGAAAGTGCTATAACAGGTACTTCTAGTTCCATTGCAAGAGTTTTTAATGATCTTGAAATCTCTGAAATTTCCATTTGACGATTTCCAGCATATTTCGCGGAACCATTAATTAATTGCAAGTAGTCAATAACAATTAATCCTAATCCATTATTAGTACTTGCTAAACGACGACATTTAGCCCTTATTTCACCGATAGTCATCCCTGGGGTATCATCTATAAACAGTTTTGTATCTGCTAAACGGCTAATAGCTTCATTAACACGTTTCCAGTCATTGTGTTCAAGACGGCCTGTCCTCATTTTATTACCATCTATTTGACCAAGTGACGCTAACATACGCATCGCTAGTTGTTCTGCACCCATTTCCATGTTAAAGACTGCTACAGTCTCATCAGTATTAATAGCAACATGACATGCAAGATTAAGTGCAAAAGCTGTTTTACCCATACCAGGACGAGCAGCAATAATGGTTAATTCATTTGGATGTAGACCTGAAGTTAATTTATCTAAATCATAAAATCCAGTTGGTAATCCAGTAATTTCCCCTTTTTTTTGCGCTAGTTTCTCTAAATCCGATTGCGCTTTAAATAAGACATCTTGGATTGTTCTGAATTCTGTACCTTTTCTAGTTTTTACAACATTTAAAATTTTACGTTCAGCATTATCTAAAACTTCATTTAAAGAATCTGCCCCAGAATAAGCACTAGTAACAATCTCTGTTGCTTCTTCTATTAATCTACGAAGGGTTGCATTTTCAAGCACTATTTTAATGTAAGCATCAATATTAGCAGCACTTGCTACTTTGTTAGTTATTTCAGTTAAGTATTCAACATTACCAACTAATATTAACCAATTTCTTTTATCTAGTTCAGCAGTTACTGTAGTAAAATCAATAATTGTTCCAGTTTCTGATAAATCCGCAATAACAGTAAATATTTTATTATGAGAATCTAGAAAAAACAAATCACCAGTTAAACTTTCAACACATTTTTGTAAAGCATACTTACTAATAAACATTGAACCTAACACGGCCTGTTCTGATTCTAAATTATGAGGCATTGTTTTCCCATTCATGTTATCACCTAACCTTCTACTACTAATATAACTTCTAATTCAGCCTTTACCTTCTTATGAAGTTCAATTGTTACTTTATGACTTCCAAGAGTTGATAAAGGAACATTTAATATAATTTTCTTCTTATCAATATCAAAACCCTGTTTTTTTAATTCCGATGAAATTTGTTTAGAACTAATACTTCCAAACACTTTCATTTTTTCACCTGTTTTGACCTGAAATGTTAATTTCGTTTTTTCAAGTTTATCTTTTGTTTCTTTAGATTTAATTAATTCTTTTAATTCTAATTCTTCTTGTTTTTGATTATCTTGGGCTAAACGTGTAATACTGGCTTCAGTTGCTTGAACTGCGTATCTATTTTTAATTAGAAAATTCATACCGTATCCATCTTTTACTTCTTTTATTTCACCTTTTTTACCTTGACCTTTAACATCTTTTATAAAAATAACTTTCATTTCATCACCTCAACTATCTTTATTATACTATAATTAAGTTAAGTTGTCCTCTTTATCTCTGATTTTATTTGCCAATGCTGTAATTTTTTTAAAGCGATGGTATAGTCCAGATTTAGTTATTTTATTGCTAGTTTCCAAACTAATTATCTCACTTAATTCACTTAATGAAGCATCAGGATATTTCAAACGATAAGTTGCAACAGTTTTAATTTTATCATCTAATAAATCTAATCCGCCAATGCTTTCAATTATTTTAATATCAGCAACTTGATTTGTTGCAGTTTGAATAATTTTATCAACATTTGCTTGTTCACAATTATTAAGACGATTAGTCATGTTTTTATGATCTCTATAAATACGTATATCTTCAAAATACAATACAGCAGTATTAGCTTTAATTATTCTTAAAAAATCACCAATTTTTTCAGCTTCTTTAATATAAATCATATATTTATTATCTCGGATTATTATTTTACTGTTTAGTAAATATTTATTTAATAATCCATTTATAAATTCAGCATAATCTTTTTCATTAACAACAAACTCTAAATGGTATCGTGATTTTTTTGGATCGTTAACACTACCAATAGCCATAAAAAGGCCTCGCAAATAAGACTTTTCAGTTTCTGCATCATCAACAATATACTCTGCAGGAATAGATAAAAATCTATTATTTTGAAGAAGACTTAAATCATTTAAAATAATAGATACATTATGACTTATTTCTAAAATATAATGATATGCTTTATTAAAATTATAACCTTTACGCACTATAACTTTAGCATTTATTTGATATATTTCTTTAACTAAATTAAAGATTCGTCGCGCTACACTGGCATTCTCTGTTGTTATTTTAATTTTTTTATCAATAATTCCAATATTACGAAATATCGCAGATAATTCTGATATATATTCCATTTCGTTAGAATCTAATTTACTTATTTCATTTTTAACAATACTGGTGAATGACATATTCCACCCCCTATATTAAGTAAAGGAAAATATACGATGCTAATTTCTTGTAATCATGCCGAATGTTTTCATCAATAATCATCGTAAAATCTGAAGCAATTATTTCAACATCTAATGCTTCAACATTACTTTGATCATAAATTACTGGATCCTTTTGTTCAAGAGTTTCATATTTTTTTGTTAACTCTTCAGATATTTTCCCATTATTAACAATGACAACATCAATTTTTCTTTTACCTAAGTATTTGTTTAAAAGTTTTATATGATGGCTAACATTAAAATCATCAGTTTCACCAGGTTGAGTCATCATATTACAAATATACATAATTTTGGCACGACTTTTTTCTAACGCTTCAACTACTCCTTCACAAACCAAGTTTGGAATAATACTAGTAAAAACACTTCCCATACTTAAAAGAATTAGATCGGCTTCTGCAATCTTTTTGATGACATTAGGGTTAACAGTTGGATTTTCTTTATAGAAAACATCACTAATAATTAAATTACTATTAGTGAGATTATGTTCTCCTTCAATTATGGAACCATCTTCCATTTTCCCTAATAAAACAACATTATCTTCCGTTAAGGGAACAACTTTTCCTTTTAAATTTAACACCTTTGACATCATTTCAATACCATCAGACATATTTCCACTGACGTTTGATGCGGCAGTTAATAATAAGTTACCAACTGTATGACCATGCAAATCACTTGTTGTATTAAACCTATAATTAAGTAATTTTTCAAACAATGGCTCTGTTTCAGATAATGATACTAATACCCGACGAATATCTCCAACCGCAGGTATATTAAATTCTTCGCGAAGTCGACCAGTACTGCTACCGTCATCACTAACTGATACCACAGCACTTATATCTATAGGAAACATTTTTAAACCGCTTAAAAGAGTGGACATTCCCGTCCCTCCACCTAAAACGACAATTTTCTTTTTCATTAAATCACCTTAGTATATTATACTATATTTTTAAGTTTTTTTATAATAAAATAACTTATCGAATTGATTTCACATTATTGCAACCCTTTTTATAATTTGTGCATCCTAAAAAGAAAATTTTATCTTTTTTATTTTGTTTTACTATTAAAAATCCATCTTCACACTCACTACATGAAATTATATTTCTTTTCATAACCAAACTATTGGTTTTAAAATCACAAAGTTCTTTTTCATTACTACATACATATAAATTTGCAATATTTAAATTGTTAAATGAATCTTTTACTAATGGGTGATTACATACTGGGCATAAATTTTCTTTTAGGCCAAAATTTTTATTTTTATTATCTGTTATTGAAACATTTGGATAATCTTTTAATTCCACTAAAAATGAAGATGGATTATTATTAGGGGTGATAATATAAACCTTGTTTTTTGTACGCGTCAAAGCGACATAAAATAATCGGCGCTCCTCAGCGAATTTAAAACTATTATCATCTACAGAAATTATGTCTAAAATAGGATCATTTTTTATTTGCGATGGGAAACCATAAACACCTTCACTCCCATTAATTATAATAACATTGTCAAAACCTAATCCTTTAGAACTGTGCGCTGTAAGAAAGGTTATTTTTACTTTTGGAAAGTTTACTGATTTTATCTTATCTTGTTCATATTCATAAAACAATTGAGTGTTAAATAAGTGATACTTATCAAAGTTATATCTTCCAATTAACAGTATTGATGAATCTTCCCCATATTCATCAACTATGTTTTTAAGACATTCATTTACAGTATTGGCACGACTCATTGATTTATGTTCATCTTCATCATAATTAACAATTACTACTGGTTTACTTAATCTTTTTTGTGCTTTTAATTTTTTCTTGATTTGCTTGCTATTCTTCATTACAAATTTACCAGCAATATCAATTAGTTCTTGACTATTACGGTAAGTATTGGTTATTTGTAATTCTTCGCCGTAGCCCATTAATTTTTTAAATTCAGTGAATAAAGTAACATCTGACCCAGCAAATGCAAAAACAGCTTGCCAATCATCACCTACTGCAATTACTTTAGCATCACTTAATCTAGATACCTCTTTTGTTAAATTAAAACGTTGGATAGAAATATCTTGATACTCATCAATAATAATATATTTATAATTTAATGATATACAATCTTTTTTTATACTTTTAAGTAAATCATATGAGTTATTAATCATGTCATCAAAATCAATTAAATTATTAATTTTTAATTCGGTTTCATAATATTTATATAAATCTTTAAAAAAAGTTAAAAACATAACAGTTCGTTTATCATCTTGGTATTTATTAATAAACTTATCAATAGCTTCTAATTTAAATCCTCTTGATTTATAACTACTAAGAAAATCCATACAAAATAAAATAAATCTCATGTAATATATATCCTTACTGCTATCTGATAACTGATCATATATTTCTTTATCATCTTTTTTTCTTAAAACAATTCCATTTTTTTCTAACTCTTCTTTTAAATGAGTTATCAGGTCTTCTCCATCTTCATATCTAGAATAAGTTGCCATTAAATTTGTTTTATGCTTATCATGAAGTCTTGATTTATAGGCAATACCTTTGCGATACCACATATTTTCAATATAATTGTACCTATTATTATTACCGAATTCATTAATACCATAATGCTCTAAATAATAAGTTTTTTCACCAAAATAGATAGTAAAATCAGGTAAATAGATTTTGCCCTTGTTCATATATGGGTAAGGTTTTTCATAATCATATTCAATATTATGTAGATAAAGAAAGTTGGCAATCATTACTTCTTCACTAGATCTTAAAAATTCTCCACGAATTGTATATTTGTTTTTAGTACGATTATCAATTACTTCTTTATTATATTCACCTAAACGACTTTTTAAAGTTATATAATCATTTCTTCTTTTAAATTTATGATATTCATCTAAACTATCGAATTTCAAAGCAAATGTAGGTATATCAAAATAATATATAAAAAAATATAAAAATTCTTTTAACTTTTCATTATCATGACATAATTCTTTACTGAAATAATCAGAAATGATGTTATAACTATTAGTAAGCACCTTAATTGGTTCATCATTGTTTTGCTTTAAAATTTCTAATCCAAATTTATGAAAGGTGCATACTTTAACGGGTATTTTAAAATCATTATTAATTCGTTGTTTTAATTCATCTACGGCTTTATTAGTATAAGATATTAACATAATATCATTAGGGTCAATATTCAATCTTTCAACTAAATACTTAACCTTGGCAGCCATTGTTGTAGTTTTCCCACTCCCAGCTCCAGCAATAATCATAGAATAATCTTCTTCTGTTAAGATAGCTATTCTTTGTTCGGTATCAAGTTTGATATTATTATCAATATTTTTAAACATTTTATCAAAATAATCTTTTTCTTCAATTAATTTTCGTTTAATGAAAACCTCGTTATGTTTATTAACGTAACCAGAAATATTGTTAATAATATCTAAGGCTTTATTAACATCATTAGAATAATAAACATTATGTTTTGTTTTTTTGATTAATTCCTGTTCATCTTTTATAAAATTTTCCAAATCACGCTTAGAAATATACTTGTCATTTGTAATAAAGTTTTCATATTTTTTTATAAAGACTTTATCAAAGGAAAGATTATGCATAAATCGCCTCCAATATCTAAAAAATAAGAATAGTTAATTATTCTTATTTATATGGATTATTAAAGATATACCAATTATTACTACACCAAAACCAATGAACATAAAACTTAATTCTGACCACAATAAAAAGCCTATAATAACCATAGTAAAACCAATAAGTAGTCCTGCTTTTATTTTATTTTCCATCATAATTCACCTTTATTTTTACTAATTTAATTATACACTTCTTTATGTCCTTTTTCAACAAAATAAAAAAGGGAATAGTGTAAACACAAAAAAGACAAATAAACTATTTTGATTTATTTGTCATTATTTATTCTAATTTATACATTTTTATTGTGTCTTTGTCAAATTTAACTACAAGAACTATTAATATGTAGTTAATAGTTCTTATTTCTAAAATTCACAATTACCAGGTGTCCTCGGAAAAGGAATAACATCCCTAATATTTTCAACGCCAGTAATATATATTAGTAATCTTTCAAACCCAAGACCAAACCCTGAATGTTTACAACCACCATATTTTCTTAAATTAACATACCAATCTAATTCTTCTGGGTTTACATTCATTTCATTCATGCGCTTTAATAATGCATCTAATCGTTCTTCCCTTTGACTTCCACCCATTAATTCACCAGCACTTGGAACTAATAAATCAACTGCTGCAACAGTTTCTTTATCATCATTTAACCTCATATAAAATGCTTTAATATCTTTAGGCCAATCTTTAACAAACACAGGTGATTTAAAATGAACTTCAGTTAAGTATTTTTCGTGTTCTTTAGCTAAATCATCGCCATATTCTGGAATAATTTCAAACTTAACTTTAGATTGTAATAAAATATCAATTGCTTCTTTATGAGTTATTCTAACTGCCTTTTTATCTAAAACAAACTTTAATTTATCAAGTAATCCTGGTTCAACAAATTTGTTAAAAAACTCCATTTCAATTTTCGTATGTTCCATGACATAATTTATAATGTATTTAAGTAAGTCTTCTTCAATATCCATTAAGCCATCTAGATCACAAAATGCGACTTCAGGCTCGATCATCCAAAATTCTGATGCATGAGTTTTAGTGTTTGAATTTTCTGCTCTAAAGGTTGGACCAAAAGTATAAATTTTTTTATACGCAAGTGCAAAAGCTTCGCCTTGTAATTGACCAGATACTGTTAAAGATGATTCTTTATGGAAAAAGTCTTTAGAATAATCAACTTTGTTATTATCTGTTTTTGGCAACTTATTTAAATCAAGAGTCGTTACTTTAAACATATCACCAGCGCCTTCCGCATCGCTTCCAGTGATGATAGGACTATGTAAATAAATATAACCTCTCTCTTGAAAATAAGTGTGAATTGCCATTGCAACTATACTTCTCACTCTAAATGTTGCATTAAAAAGATTAGTGCGAGGTCTTAAATAACCTACTTCTCTTAAAAATTCACGACTATGTCTTTTAGGTTGAATTGGATAATCTTCTGGACAATCCCCTTCTAAATCAATTGTTAATAATTTTATTTCAAACAATTGATTTTTACCAAGCGACTCAATTACTTTTCCTGTTATTCTTATAGCTGATCCCACTCTATATTTGATAATTTCTGAAAAGTTAGCTAATTCACTATCGTATACTATTTGAACAGACTTAAAATAAGTACCGTCATTAAAATCAATAAACCCGAATTCTTTTTGCTTTCGATGATTTCTAATCCAACCCTCCAGAATAACTTCTTCTCCAATATAATCTTTCTCATATAATTCTTTAACATCAATTAATTTCATGCTTTTCCTCCTAATAAAAAAACAATTATAATAAAGGTGATTAGTATGATACGACCCTTCATCATAATTGATTACCAATACAGGATAATAGTCTTTTACATAACACCTTTTAACTTCTAATTATTGATATTATTATATATTTACTTAATGTATTAGTCAAGGGATTGTTTTATTTTTTTATGGAGGTTAATTTAAAAAAATCATATAAAATATTTGAAATTTCATCCCAACTATTATTTAATTCATCATTAATACGGGATAGAATTATATTTTTATCTTGTTCAATTTCATTAAAACATTCATAGTACAAATATTTTAATTTTTCTATATCATTAATTTTTTTGATTTCTTTTTTTATATATGAATCTTTTTCTAACTCAAATCTTGTTTTAAACGGTTTAAGAATCTCTTCCTTTATAACGTTATAAGTTATTTCTTTTTCTACTATTCTGTCACACACTTCTAAGACTTCCATTTCTTCATCTATTAACATTTTTGATTTAAATATACTTATTCCGTCATTATCAAATGCTATAGCAACGGCTTCCATCCCATCACAAAATAAACATGAATAACTATCATAATTATTTTTGTTCTTAGAAAAGATTTCTGTTTTATTTTTAATTTGTTCCTTTAATTCGTCACCTATTTTTATTTTATTATTTTTAATAGTTAACAAAGACGAACTTTTAATTTTAAGTAGAGGGATTTTTCTGATATGAGTAATATTGTCACTCAAGTTCCACTCATAAAATTCGTATAAATTTTTATTATAATTTAGTAACACATCGTAAATATAATTCATCCCTTTTTCCTCCTGGCATATAAATTGTAACTATAATAATTAACAATCCAATAACAGCATAAAAACATTCAATTCTTCTAATAATAAAATTAACATATTCACTAAAATTATACCCAATTGTCATTAAATTCATATAAGTGATAATATATACACAACCAATAATTGTTAGTCCAAAGCCTATTAAGAAAAAAAATATTCTTGTAACCATATTAATCACCTATTAAATTATAAACTTGTTATTTATTTTAATGACTGTTTTAAGATATTTTATACTAATACTTGTCATGATTTTTATTTATGAAATTGAGATAAAAAAATTATCCTTATTAATATTTGTCCAAAATAGTACATAATTCAAGTAAATCATAATAAATATTTACAAAATGTAAATATTAATATTAGATGTTTTTGTTTTATGATATAATTTAAATAGTAGGAGGTATTTTATGGGCGGGTTAGTTCTTAAAATTTTCTTGATTAGGATATTAGATGTTTCTATGGGAACTGTCAGAATGATTTTAACTGTTAAGGGTAAAAAAATAATTGCTAGTATTGTTGGTTTCATTGAAATATCAATTTGGTTTGCAATTGTTAGAGAGGCATTAAACACTTCAACGTCAAACATTTGGATTATCTTCGCCTATGCTGGAGGTTTTGCAGTTGGAACTTTAGTTGGAGCGATGTTATCTGAACGTTTTATTAAAGGAAGTCTAAATGTTCAAGTAATTACTAAAAGAAACAAAAAAATTATAAATACCTTAAGAGACTATGGTTATGCTGTATCTGTTATAGATGTTCAAGGAAAAGATGATAAACAACCAAAATCAATGTTAATATTAGAAGTTAATAAAAAGGATTTTAATCATTTACAAGATTTGATTAGAAAATTAGATAATAAAGCATTTATCGTTGTTAATGAAACAAAATATGTTCAAAATGGATATTTCCGACAAAATGCCAAATAGAAAAAACCTAATTATGAAGTGAACCCAATTAGTTGGGCACTAAATTATTAGGTTTTTTATTTTATAGTAAAAGGCATTTTCAAAAATAAGAGGATATAAATTATCAACCATTAGAAGATGGTTATATTCCGATAGTAATTATATATATCCTCCTTCACCATCATCAAATTTTATAACGGATGAAAATATTATCAAAAATGCACATATATATATAATTGTTTTTAATTCTTTAGTAAATATAAAAATTGTAAAAAATAATAATAATCTAGCAAAGTTTTGAACTAGTTCACAAACTAAATTATAAGTACTTTTATTATAATGACTTCCTAAATAATAAACATTTCTAGTAAAGGCAACATTTTGCATTTTAGAAAAAATACCCTCCATCAGCGCAATTAATAAAATAATGGTGGTTGATGGGTAATTAACTTTTAATATATAAACAATTCCTAAACCGATGTATGCTATATACTTATAATCTGATTTATCCTTATCCATTTTTTTAGAAAAGAAGTGAATAAATATAACACTAGATATTCCAACAAATATATTAAAAATACCTATATATTCAAAATTGCTAGCAACGTATAAAAATAAATATAGCGGGAAAACAAAGGAACAAATATATATAGCTTCGTTTAAAATCATAAAAATAATATTGTTAATTGGAATATTTTTTATGTTTTTTCTAAGATTTAATATTACCTTTTCATTATTTTTCTTTTCAGGTATTTTTATTAAAAAACTAACTCCTAATATAAATATAAATATTGAAACATTAAAGAGAATCATTTTATTAGTATTGTTTAAAATTAATGCTCCTAGATATGAAGAAACCATACCGGCAAATTGATTTATAATTACTATTATTCCAACTTTACTCCCCATATTTTCTGTTGGAATAACTTTTAAAGAGTAATATCTTCTTCCAATCCAATAAGTTCTTCTATAAAGTGAATAAACTATCGATAAAATAATTATATATAAAATAGTATTAACGGGTTTTAACAAAACAAAATAGGTTATTATTAAAAATATTAGACTAAAAAAAATTAAATACTTATATTTAAGGGCACTGCCTAACCAAACTAATGGGTAACAAATAATAAATGAAATAATTAACATAAATAGAAAATAGGTAAATATATCTGTTAATGAAAAACCTGCTTGATACAAATAAATGGGTATAAAAACCTCAATCATTCCCCTAGCTAAGGTTGATAATAAAATAAATATATAATTTCTTTTTTCAATTGTCATAATACCTTTACCCCCATATTTCAATATTAATTATAGCATATTGGTCTTAAAGCTACAAATACTTTAGTAATTTTCATAATTGTTAGTTCAAGTTTTATAATTGTTTTCATAAAAAAACTTAATAATTTATTAAGTCTTAAAACGATACTTGAAATAATCAAGTTTTAATGTTTGTTCTGATGCTGTAAAATAATTATTAACTTTTTGATTTATTCTTGAAATATAGTCGTCATCTGTTTCTTGCAATTCCTTATAATTCCCACTACTAGCAAAATATATAGCTTTATCTGTTATCCAACTACCAGTAGTAAAAATAACAATTGTTTCTTCATCCGATAATAAATCTTTACCAACATAATATCTAGGATCATAGTCTAAATCAAACATATTAGCAAGTGTTGGTAATATATCAAATGTGCTTGCTGTTTTGCTGATTTTAATTGGTTCAATTTCACTATTATAAATAATAAATGGTAACTTATCAATGTTAAAATCTTGTAATCTATCATATGGTGATGCCTCATTTAAATAGGTGTATTCCATATTTAAGGGATGGTGATCACCAAATAATACAAGGACTGTATCATCCATTATTCCTTTTTCCTCTAATGATTCAATTAAATATTGAAGTGAAAGATCTAGTTCAATAGCTTTTGCCATATATCTTTTTATTTTTATATTATATGGTAAATCCTTAACTTTACTCCAATGATCAAGAACAACACCTACATGACCATCACCATCATATGGGAAATGAGTCGTTGATGTAATAATAAAACTAAAGAATTTTTCCTCATCAATAAAGAGTGGGATTGCTTCTTTCATTAAATTTAAATCACTTGGCCATCCCCATATTTTTTTAATATCTAAATCATCATCATTATAAAATTTAAGGGAACCCATATTTTTGTGCAAAATGGTTCGCGCATAGTATTTGTCAGAATAATTATGATATGAGGTATTATAATATCCGTGATTTTCAAATAACTTAAATATTGAAGTGCTATAGTCATTGTTTTTATAAGTGTTAGGAGTGCACACTGTTGAACTAGGAATAATTGATGTTAATCCAATATATTCACTTTCTCCAGTTGTACAACTATATTTAGGGGCATAATAATTATCAAAACGCATTCCTTCATTGTATAATTTATATAAAGTTGGGGTAAGTTTCTCATCAATAGCAATTATATCAAAGGCTTCAACCATAATATAAATTAAATTTTTATCTTTAAATACTCCTGTCATATCATTTTTAGGAGTTATTTTCTGGTTAAGATAATATTCGTGTAAATTTTTAATACTATTATTGGTTTCATTATCAATCAAGTTTTTCCATTCAGTGTCGTCTATATTTCTTGTGTAATCAGGTTCTACTGGTTCTTCTGGTTTTTCTTCTTCAATAACAATTAAGTTTTCTTTAATAGGATTAAACATATAAATGAAGTCCCTGATTAAGAAACGAGTTGTACCAAATTGGCGAAGCGATAATTCTAATAAAACAGGTTTTCTATATAATGATTTATTTTCTTTAATTTGATTTGGGTTTTGAAACATAGGTATATATAGTGTCGATAGTGATACTAAATGAATCAGAATTATTGTAATTATTCTCACCAGTATTGTTTTGCGTCCAGGTTTCTCATAAATTAATATTGATTTAGCAAAAATAAATAAAATAATAATTAATAATGTTGGTAATAAACATAGGTAATATATTGGTTTAATATACAGAAAAAAGGTTTTAATTTCTTCAGTTACTCGCCCTAAACCATCCCCCGCTGCATTCAAGGACATATAATTACCCATAAAATTATAAAAATTCAATTGTAAAATGGCATAAATACCCATTAGAAATGCACTAAAAAAAACAATGGTTTTAGCAAATTTTTCTCGTCCTAATGTTGCTATAAAAGAAATAAATAAACTAGTTGTAAAAGTAAACAAAATAATTCTTATAATTTCTATATCATAAAGACTTTTAAACGTTAAATATCTAAAAACAAGTTCAACATACAATATACTAATAAACAAAATAACAAATATTTTTAGAAAATAATGGGTTTTTTTCTTTGATATTTCTTTGGTGTTAATTTCTATTATTTCTAAGATTTCATCCATACTTACACCTTCTTGATATATTATAGCACAAACTTACAAAATTAGAGTTATTTTTACATTTATTTATTATCTAATGTACTTTTAGGTGTTAGTTCACACCATTTATTAGTTGCCGAATATCCTATTATAGAAAACAATGAAAGGGTGGATTTTATGTGTAATAATAAAAAAGATGATTGCAACTGCATTTCAGAAATACTTAAGGTAATATTACTATTACAATTAAATAGTACAGATGATGAAGCATGCTTAGAAACATGTGATAAAGGTTTCTTAGGAAACAATGTTGTTTGTCCAAAATACAATACTAGACCAGTAATGTTATATACAGCATTCGGCAATGGTAAACCTTGGGAAATGCCTACTTCGAAAACAGGTGAATCTTGTGAGGATCCAACTACTGAATGTTCAAACGTATTTAGAATTGAAAAATTAGATGGTTGTTGTGCGACATTCAGGGTTTTAGAACAATGTCCTAGAGGTTCTGAAAAAGGAACTACTACTTGGAAAGCAACAAATTCTTTCTTTACCATGGATTTAACTTGCGTATGCGCTATAAGATGTTTAAAAGATACTGCTGTTGATTTATAATAGTAAAACAGGCCTTACTGCCTGTTTTTTTGTGTTATAGTTTCCTTTAAAAATATTATTAATTAGCAAAATCAATATCAATTATATCCTCAATAGGAATCAACTCGTTGTTAATTGTTATGATATGAGTATTATTTTTCCCTATAATTTGTTTAGAAACAGTACCTGTTTTAAATTTTATATTAACGTCTGCCTTATAGATATATCCAGGCGAATTAAAAATAGCATCAATTTTTTGATTAACGTTCATACTCTTTTTTTCAATAATTGGATTTGAACTTTTATTTTCAAGTGGTCCCCCTTTTTCATTTATCCCATAACTTACCCTTTCATTATTTGTTAAAGCTTTATCAATTTTGTTAGCAAACACTTTAGGTAATTCTTTTTTCATTTAAAATACCTCCTAAATAATTGTATGCGAATTACTTTTAAGGTATACTTTTATCTATTAAATTTTATTTCAAACAATCTTGTTCCAATATAACCAATAACTAATAGTATAATTCCTAAAATAATTTCTGGTAGTGGATAATTATTTTCTAATGTTTTGTTAAACATTAAAACTACTGAAGACACAGAAAAGGCAGTTATAGCCCAATAAGTTTTAGTATTATATTTTGTTAATACATAATTCATTAATTTTATAAAAAATAAGCCTCCGATAATAATTCCAAAAGTAAAAGGAATAATTGTTTTTAAATTATATAGTATTAAAGACAAATTACTTAGATTAATAAAGACATCAAGTAAAACATTATAGAGTCCAAATGCCATAAGTACTGCGGTACCACTTATTCCTGGAATAATCATGGTAGCTGCTTCAATTACACCAATTATAAATAACAATAAAATATTGCTGGTATCCATTACTAATGTTGATTGCTTATTATCGATAAAAGATAAAGATGTAACTATAAAGAAACATATTATAAAAAGAATGATATTTGATTTATTATAGGTTCTTTTTACCTTTTTAAAAATAGAAGGTATTCCCCCTAATATTAATCCAATAAAAAAACACATAATTAAAAAATAATAATTATTTAGGGCGATTTTTATCAACTTACTCATTAAACTTATTGATAATAAAATGCCACTACCAATTATTACTAAAAACTTAGTGTTTTCCACAACATCATCAAAAAAGTTACAAATAGAGTTGATTCCTTTTTCATAAAGTCCTAAAATCATCATTATCAAAGACCCACTTAATCCTGGAATAATTTTACCTATACCAATAATGACTCCTTTTAAAAATAATATAAAATTTTTCATATAAAAACAACCCCTATAGTAAATACTATGTTAGAGTTGTTTTTTTATCATTATTTAACTAAAATAATCAATCCTCATGTTTTTACGTACCCGTTTCATAACTTCTTCTGATTTTTTCTTAGCTTTAATAGTACCTTCTTTGAGAATTTCATCAACCAATTCTTTATTTTCTTCGTAATATTTTCTTTTATCTTGAATTGGTTTTAAAAATTCCATCATACTCTCAATTAACTCTTTTTTACAATCAACACAACCCCTGGTTCCTGCTCGACACTCTTTATTAACTATTTTTAAGTTTTTCTTATTAACTAGATTGTGATAATAATAAACCATACAAATATCAGGGTTGCCTGAATCATCTTTCTTAATTCTATTTGGATCGGTTATAGCCCCCATAATTTTTTTAGATACAGTTTCACGATTATCACTTAAGAATACTGCGTTGTTTAAACTTTTACCCATCTTTTCATTACCGTCAAGACCTTTAATTCTTGGATTTTCACTTAAATAAGCTTTTGGTTCTTTTAAAGTTTCACCGTAAATAGTATTGAATTTTCTAACAATTTCACGGCATTGTTCAACTAATGGTAATTGATCTTCACCAACAGGTACTAAATCACCATCTAAAGCTGTAATATCTGCTGCTTGACTAACAGGGTATCCTAAAAATCCATAAGTTACACTTTCCCCATCAGATCCAAACAAATCTGCTTTTTGTTTTAATTCAGACTTAACTGTGGGATTTCTATATAGCCTTGATACAGTCACTAAATTCGAATAAAAAACTGTAAGTTCCGCAATCTCTGGAATTAATGATTGAATAAAAATTGTTGCTTTAGCAGGATCGATTCCTGATGATAATAAATCTATTGCAACTTCTCTAGTATTGATTCTTACCTTTTCTGGATCATTAAAATTATCTGTTAAAGCTTGAACATCAGCTAATTCAAAATAAGAGTTAAACTCTTCTTGAAGTTTCACCCAATTTATAATAGCACCAAAATAATGGCCTAAATGCAATCTTCCACTAGTTCTAATTCCTGTTAATATATTTTTTTTATTTTCCACTTTATACCTCCTACTTACTATTAATTATATATAAATATATTGCTGCTAAAACATCCTTTTCAAAAAGTAATGCAAAATTACACAGTTCTCTTTTTATTCTAGGGTTATCTTCCATAATTAATATTTTATTATATAAATATTTAATAAAATAACTCTTATTCGTTAATTTTATTATTTCTTTATCTCTTATCTTTTTTTCTATTAATTCAATATTTAAATCATCATAATTATTAATAGATTCAATTAATAATTTATTATATTTATCAATACGATAGATTACACTATCGTTTAATTTAAATCTTTCTCCTAAATATTCAAGGGTTTCAGTCATTGTTTTTTGACTGCTTTTTAATTGACTATTTATAAATGATGAAAATCTTCTTTTATTTAACAGTTCTTTAGTTATACTTTTACCATTTTTATTAATATCTGTCATCTCTAATATTAAATTTCTAAATGGTTCAAAATAATTACTAAAGTTTTTATCAAAATTATTTTTTTTGAACGTGTATTTAATACCGTCTAGTTGATTAAATGTTTTCATGGCATCATTATAACCCAACTTAATGCTGCGTCTTGTAAAACTACTATCAAA
>JAQVMY010000065.1 GCA_028703405.1 Bacilli bacterium | reverse complement strand
AATGTTTCTCGCTCTCGGATAGTGCGTGTAATAAATTATTCCGAATGAAAATGTTTGAAAACTCTATCAAAGTTGATAGAGTTTTCTTTTTTATTATCGGAAAGTGTATTTTAAAAATTAAAAGTTAAAAAACAAAAAACTTTGCAAACGTTTGTTCGTGAGTTATGATTATTTTCAAGAGGTGATAATTGTGGAAGTAAAAACAGGATATATATATCATATTAAAGATAGTTTTTTTGATAAGGTAAACGACAAGAACCTTATGCAAAATCACGAACGTGGCAAAAAAAGACCAACATATTTCACTATAAAGGATGGTGAAATATTATAGTTTATTCCTTTGAGTACAAAGGTAAAAAAGTATCAAGGTATTATTGACAATAAAATAAAAAAGTATGGTTTTTGTAATACTATTCTAATAAGAAAAATAATGGGTGAAGATTCAGTAATATTACTTCAAAATGCTTTTCCTACACTAGAAAAATATATTGATCATATTCATACAACTAATGGTATTCCAGTAAAGGTAATAGATTCCTTAAAAAATAAAATTTTATCAAACTTTAAAAAATTGTTAAGATTGAAAAAAAATGGAATAAATTTATTTTATGTTGATATAGATAAGATAAAAGATATGATGTTAGAAGAAGTGTATGTGGCATTATAACTAAAAAATCCACTTAATTTTTTATCAATGTTTTTTTACTTTAATTATTAGACTTATGATATAATATTGGGTAATTGAGGTGGTTTTATGCATAAAGGGTTCTCTGGTTTACCAGAAAGTGAATTAATTAATTCTTATAATTATAAGAATGGTGTAGATTATTATAAGAAAAGAGTTCTAAATGTTTCTTATCAATTAAATGTTCGAATGATTATTAATAACAAAATTCGAGTTATTTCTAAAAAAACTATAATTATGGTATAATAATTATAGTTTTAATATATGTAACAGTTATATTAAAAATATTAGAAACTATCAATATAATTAAGTATTTTGAAAGGGAGATGATTTTGTGTTAGATAGTATTAAAATTAAGTTACATGAGCATGGGCAAGAGCATTTGCTCAATTTTTATGAAGAATTAAGTGAAAATGAAAAAAAACATTTAATTAATCAAATCGAATCTATTGATTTTGATTTAATAAAAAACTTAATGGGATTAATAGGTAAGAAAAAGGATGCTTATGAATTTTCTTCGATGTCTAGTTATTTGTCAGTTGATGAAGATTATAAATTAGGTCTTAATTCCATTTTAAAAGGTGAATATGCTTTAGTAACAATGGCAGGAGGACAAGGAACAAGATTGGGGTTTGATGGTCCTAAAGGAACTTACATTTTAAAAAATGGCATTAATAAATCACTATTTGAAATTCAATGTGATAAATTAAAAAATCTTTATAAGATGTCTAATGTATATATACCCTGGTATATAATGACAAGCTTGGTAAATAATGATGAAACAGTAGACTTTTTTGAAAAAAATAATTACTTTGATTATCCAAAAGATAAAATACAATTTTTTACCCAAGATGAATTACCAATGATAGATCTTAGAGGTAAAATAGTTATGGATAGTAAATCCAATATAAAGATGGGTGCTAATGGTAGTGGGGGAGTTTTTTCTGGTCTAACTAAAAGTGGAATATTAAATGAAATGAAAAAAAATAAAATTAAATGGGTATTTATTGGCGGTATTGATAATATTTTATTACCCGTTGATAATCCCGATTTAATAGGCTTTGCAATAAAGAATAATTATCTAGTAACATCAAAAATTGTACCTAAGGTTAATCCTGATGAAAAAGTTGGTGTTTTTGGATATCGAAATAATCGACCAAGTGTTATTGAATACATTGAAATGGATGATGAAAAAAATAATTTAAGAGATGAATCCGGTCAATTATTATATCGGGATATTCACACAATATCTAATGTGTTTAATATAAGTGTTTTAGAAAATATTGCAGATAAAGAATTAGAGTATGTACCAGCTTTTAAGAAAACGGAATATATAAATGAAGAAGGCAATTTAATAATTCCAGATAGTGAAAATGCATATAAATTTGAAACGTTTATCTTTGAAGCTTTTTCATATGTTAATGAAGTCGGACTTATTCAAGGTAAAAGGGAAGAAATATTCGCACCAATTAAAAATGCCAAAGGTGTCGATAGTCCTGAAACAGCAAGTAAATTATATAAAGATTTTTATAAAAATAAAAATTAAATAGTAGAAATAATTACCAATAGTAACTATGATTATGATATAATAATCATAGTTATTTATTTAGGAGAGTGTGTTATGAAATTGTCTTTAGTGGTACCTTGTTATAATGAAGAAGAAAATGTAGAATTATTTTATAATGAAGTAGTTAAATCATTTAAAGGTGAAAATTTTAAATATGAAATAATATTTATTAATGATGGTAGTAAAGATGAAACTGTTACTATATTAAAAGATATTGCTAGTAATTCTAAAGAAAATATTAAAATAATTAATTTTTCTCGTAATTTTGGTAAAGAGGCAGGAATGTATGCGGGGTTAAAAGAGTCTAGTGGTGATTATGTTTCTATTATTGATGCAGACTTACAACAACATCCTTCACTAGTTTTAGAAATGCTTAATATTTTAGAAGGTAATCCAGAACATGACAGTGTTGCGGCATTTCAAGAAAAAAGAAAAGATCCATTTTTTAAAAGAATTTTTTCTAATTTGTTTTATAAAATAATTAATAAAATATCAGATATAGAATTTGTACCAGGGGCTAGTGATTTTAGATTGTTAAATAGAAACATGGTTAATGCAATCTTAGAAATGAGTGAATATTATCGTTTTTCTAAAGGTATATTTTCGTTTGTCGGATTCAATACTTATTATATTCCTTATGAAGCCGAAAAACGTGCTCACGGTTCAAGTAAATGGTCATTTTGGGGTCTATTTAAGTATGCAATTGAAGGAATTGTAGCCTTTACAACGGCACCTCTTCGTATTGCAACTTTTATTGGCATACTAATATCATTAATTGCCTTTATATATTTATTAATTTTAGTTATTCAAACCATTGCTTTAGGAATAGCTGTTCCTGGTTATGCATCAACATTAGGTGCAGTATTATTACTTGGTGGTATTCAATTATTTGCTCTTGGGATAATAGGGGAATATTTAGGAAGAACTTACGTTGAAACTAAAAGAAGACCTATTTATATTGCAAAAGAAGTTATTGACAATAATAAAAAACAATAATATATAATGTTTTATAAAGTTCATATAATTACATATACAGTTGTTTTATAACAAAATAACTGTTTGACAAAGACCTAAACTATGTTATAATTTTATTAATTGATGGCGCATTATTCTAGTCAATTTTATTTATTGCGAAGGTGGGGCTAAAAATCCACTACAGGGCACATCTGTGAAGCTTCTGGTTCCTGCCTCTTACGCCCAGTTTGGGGTGGGAGCTGAGAGATAGGGTGTTGGGCGCTCGTAATGGCATACGACCACGTTCCAGTATCCGTTGAGGTCTACAAGGTTTTACCTTTCGGACCAAAACCTACTTTATGGTTCGCGCTATAAGTAGTGTAGCCTGTCTTGAGTGGGTATAGGGAATAACCGATCTATCTTGCTATCTAAGGCCTTAGATAGTTAAGATACTGGGCTTGAAACTATATTTGCAAAAGAGAACTAGCTTTGAATAATTGGTGAGGAAAACTCCTAGAGTGTAACGTTAGCATAGGATTAAAGTGTGTACTAAGTGGCAATCGAGTCATATATTTGGTGACAATATATTAGTATCTTTAAAGGGGAACCGCTATCATGGTAACGTGAAGTAGATGCTAGGGAAAACCAACTCGACCTAAGGCGCAAGATTTACTATGTTGACAGCCATCTTTTATTTTATATATTTTGAAAGGTGAATTATGAAATTGGATAAATACCAAAAAATTGAAATTGAAAAATTTAAAAAACAAAACAAAAAAAGAACTGTTCAAAAGTCTAACTATAAATGGGTAATTCAAACTACATTAGTGGCTTTTATGATTTCTTTAGCATTTTCATTTATATCAGAGATTACTATTCCTAATGTTAACATGCTTGTTGGAATTATTTTAGTAATCATTTTTATTTTGATTGGAGTTTTATTTGATATTATTGGAATAGCTGTTGCATCAGCCGATATAAAACCATTTCACTCAATGAATGCAAAAAAAGTAAAAGGTTCTGATATATCTGTTTCATTAATTAAAAATGCTGCTAAAGTATCGTCATTTTGTAACGATGTTGTTGGTGATATTTGTGGAATCGTCTCTGGTTCTGCAAGTGCGATAATGGCCCATATTATTGCGACAAAGTTAAATATTAATATTTTTATTGTAAGTTTGATTACGACATCGATAATTGCCGCCTTAACAATAGGTGGTAAAGCTTTAGGTAAATCTTTTGCAATTAATAAAAGTAATATTATTTTATATGAATCAGGAAGATTGATTTCATATTTTTATAAGTTAAAAAAAGAATAAGTTGTTGTTGACAACTTATTTTAAATATTGTATACTATGAATAGTAGTAATGATTACTACATGGGGTGATTTATGAGATATTCCAAACAAAGAGAGTTAATTTTGACTTATGTTCAAAATAGCACTAACCATCCAACTGCGGATATGGTATATAGAAAAATTCAAATGGCTATACCAAATGTTAGTCTAGGAACTATATATCGAAACTTAAATCAATTATGCAAAATGAATTTAATTAAAAAAATTGTTGTTCCAAACAAGGTTGATCGTTTTGATAGATTATATCAAGATCATTGCCATATTTACTGTAATAGTTGTGGTAAAGTTGAAGATATTAGCAAAGATTTATTAGTATCTGCATATGACACAATTACTAAAAAAACGGATTATAAAATTCTTTCACATGATATGGTATTTATTGGAATATGTCGTGATTGTTTAGAAGGGAAAGGAAGATAACATATGGAATTAAAAGGAAGTAAAACAGAAAAAAATTTATGGGAAGCATTTGCTGGTGAAACTCAAGCAAGAACTAAATATGATTATTATGCTTCGCGTGCTAAAAAAGATGGTTTTGAACAAATAGGGGCAATATTCGCTGAAACGGCAAACAATGAGAAAGAACATGCCAAAATCTGGTTTAAATTATTACATGGAGGTTCAGTACCTGATACGCAGGTTAATTTATTAGATGCAGCCCTTGGTGAAAACTATGAATGGACAGAAATGTATGCAAATTTTGCTAAAGAAGCAAAAGAAGAAGGATTTAATGATATTGCCTTATTATTTGAAGGTGTTGCAGCTATCGAAAAAGAACACGAAGATCGTTATAGAATTTTATTAGAAAATGTAAAAACTAATAAAGTATTTGAAAAGGGCGAAGAAAAAGTATGGGTATGTCGAAACTGTGGACATAAACATACAGGAACTAAAGCCTTAGGACATTGTCCTGTATGTGATCATCCAGGAGCATTTTTCGAAGAAAAAGCAGAAAATTATTTATAATTATCAAAACATCGTTTATTGATGTTTTTTTTTTCATAATAATATATAATGTTATTAGGAGTTGATGATATGGACAAAATATTAATTGAAGCACTTAATCTTGAAACCAACAGACAAAATGATAATATTGAATTAATCGCATCTGAAAATTTTGTATCAAAAGATGTATTGAAGTTGCAGGGAAGTATTTTAACAAATAAATATGCGGAAGGGTATCCGAAGAAAAGGTATTATGGTGGCTGTGAATATGTTGATGTATTTGAAGAAAAAGCTATAGAATATGCAAAAAAACTGTTTAGTTGTAACTATGCCAACGTTCAACCACATTCTGGTAGTTCCGCAAACATGGCAGTA
>JAQVMY010000064.1 GCA_028703405.1 Bacilli bacterium | reverse complement strand
TGAAGAATTAAATGGAATATGGGTAGGAAAATTTGAAACAACAGGAACAGAAACAATACCAACCGTAAAACCAGGTGAATCATCACTTCGGGGTCAAGAAATAAGCACTCAATTTGCAACAGCTAAGGAATTTAATGCGCAATCAACTTATGGATTACCATCAAGTTTAGATGCCCATATGATGAAAAATACAGAATGGGGAGCAGTAGCATACTTAAGTCATAGTAAATACGGCGCAAAAGAGGAAATATGGAATAACTCAAATAATGAATATTTAACAGGTTGCGCAGGAACTGGAGTAAATGCATCTAATGAAAGTATATGCAATTCTTATAATACAGAAAATGGCCAGAAAGCCAGTACAACCCATAATATCTACGGAATATATGATATGAGTGGGGGGGCCTATGAGTATGTAATGGGAGGAATGTATTCAGATGGAACAAAAACAAAACTATTACAAGGATCTGCAGGATTTACGGAAACAGAATTAACCTTAACTAGTGAGGACTTTATAGGAAGCAAATATATAGATAAATATACATATGGAACATCAAATAGTGATTATAACAGAAGAAAATTAGGGGATGCAACAGGAGAAACAAGGGGATGGTATGGAGATTACGCACGCTTCGTCTATTCGAGCAACCCTTGGTTCAAACGCGGCGGCTACTACAACTACAGCACCAGTGCTGGAGCATTCCACTTCAACAGCTACGCTGGTAATTCTGACAGCAACGATGGCTTCCGCCTTGCTGTTTCCGGGGTCTTTCCGTCTGCCTAGGCGGATAAGTGCCTCTACACCAAGTACCGTCAAAATTCGCTGTTAAGAGTGCGGGTTTTCAATAGATAGCAACTAGAAGGTAATCCCGAAAGGGCCACATTTTAGCCGTTTCGGGCAGAAAATGTGGAAAACTTTAAATTGACCCAGTAAAGATATTTTATTGACATTTAGAAATATATTGTTATAATAATTAAAAACAAAGAACTTGAGGAGTAAAATAATGTAATTTATAGAGAGTTAGTGGAAGGTGTGAACTAATAATGAAATTATTTGAAGGTTACAAGTGAGTTCACCTTTGGTGCGTAACTTATGCGTTAAATAGTTTGAGATTATAATTTTATTATAATAAATTAAGGTGGTACCACGTAATCACGTCCTTATGTTTAAGGACGTTTTTTTATTAAATAAATTTAAGAAAGGATGATATTATGTTAGAAAAAAAATATAATCATTTAGAAGTTGAAAAAGGAAAGTATGAAAAATGGAATAATTCAGGTTATTTTGAGTCTGGTGATTTATCTAAAAAGCCATTTTGTATAGTTATTCCGCCACCAAATGTAACTGGTAAATTACATCTTGGTCATGCTTGGGATACAACTCTTCAAGATATAATTATTCGTTATAAACGAATGGATGGATATGATGCTTTGTGGCTACCTGGGATGGATCATGCGGGTATTGCTACTCAAGCTAGAGTTGATGCAAAACTTAGAGAGCAAGGTATTATGCCACGTGACATGGATCGTGAGGAATGGTTAAAGTGTGCTTGGGATTGGAAAGAAGAGTATGCTAAAAACATTAGAGAACAATGGGCGAAACTAGGTCTTAGTTTAGATTATACTAAGGAAAGATTTACTTTAGATAAAGGATTAAGTGATGCTGTTAATCATGTTTTTATTGAACTTTATAATAAAGGTTTAATATATCGAGGTGAGCGAATTATTAATTGGGATCCCGCTCAAATGACAGCTTTATCTAATGAAGAAGTTATTCACAAGGAAGAAAATGGTGCTTTTTATCACCTTAAATATTACATTGAAAGTAGTGATGAGTATTTAGAAATTGCTACTACTCGTCCTGAGACAATGTTCGGTGATACTGCTGTTGCTGTTCATCCGACTGATGAAAGATATAAGGATTTGATTGGTAAAAATGTAATTTTACCAGTTGTTAATAAGTTAATTCCAATTGTTGGTGATGAGCATGCTGATCCTGAATTTGGAACTGGCGTTGTAAAGATTACCCCAGCACACGACCCTAACGACTTTGAGGTAGGAAATAGACACAATCTAGAGCGTGTTATAGTTATTAACCCTGATGGGACAATGAATGAGAATACAGGTGTTTATAACGGTTTAGATAGATTCGATTGTCGTGAAAAATTAGTTGAAGAATTAAAAGAAAAAGATTTGCTGATAAAAACAGAAGAAATTATTCATTCAGTTGGACATTCTGAGCGTAGTGATGCAATTGTAGAGCCATATTTGTCTAAACAATGGTTTGTTAAGATGCGTCCTTTAGCTGATAGGGTTTTAGAAAATCAAAAAAATAAAGAGACGAAAGTTAATTTTGTTCCTCCTAGATTTGAAAAAATATTAAATCATTGGATGGAAATAACTTACGACTGGTGTATTTCTAGACAACTTTGGTGGGGACATCGTATTCCTGCTTGGTATAAAGATGATGAAATATATGTTGGGGATTCAGCTCCTATTGGAGAAGGTTGGGTACAAGACAATGATGTTTTAGATACTTGGTTCAGCAGCGCTCTTTGGCCATTTAGTACTTTAGGTTGGCCAGAAAATACTGAAATATTAAAAAGATATTATCCAAATGATGTTTTAGTAACTGGATATGATATTATTCCTTTTTGGGTATGTCGTATGGTTTTCCAAGGGTTAGAATTTTTAGATGAAAGGCCTTTTAAAGAATGTTTAATTCATGGTCTTATTCGTGATAAAGAAGGTCGTAAAATGAGTAAATCTTTGGGTAATGGTGTAGATCCTATGGATGTTATTGATAATTATGGAACTGATGCCTTAAGATTTTTCTTGGCAACTAATTCAGCACCTGGTCAAGATCTTCGCTATGATGAAGAAAAAGTAAAATCAACTTGGAATTTTATTAATAAACTTTGGAATGCATCTCGTTTTGTTATGATGAACTTAGAAGATTATGAGGAAACTGAAATTAATTTAGAAGAATTATCTAGTAGTGATAAATGGATTTTAGACAAACTTAATAAAGTTATTAAAGTTGTTAGAAGACATATGGAAAAATATGAGTTTAATGTAGTTGGTCAAAAATTATATGGATTTATATGGAATGATTTTTGTGATTGGTATATAGAGTTATCAAAAACTAATATGAATGATCAAACTAAGAGTGTTCTATTACTTGTTTTAAAAAATATTTTAAAAATGTTACATCCATTTATGCCATATGTTACTGAAGAAATTTATTTAAAACTTCCTAATACAATTGCTTCAATAATGATAAGTGATTACCCACAATATAATAAAGAGTATGAATTTACAAGTGATGTTAATAATATTAATAAAGTTATTGAAATAATTACTAAAATAAGAATTATTAAAAATGAAAAAAATATTGGTTCAAATTTTATGTTAGTTAATAAATTAAATGAAAATCATAAATTTTTAATTAATGATAACAGGGTTATTTTTGAAAAATTATTAAAATGTAGTTTAGTAGATGAAATAGATAATGAAAAAACAACTGAAGAAATTACTTTTACTTATGGTGAAGTAATAATTGCTTATATTGGAAAAGAAGTAGAAGAAGATATTGAATCATTAAAACAAGAACAAGAAAAATTAATGTCTTCTATTAGTCGTCGTCAAAAATTATTATCAAATATTGGGTATATAAATAGGGCTCCTGAAAAAATTGTAAAAGATGAAAAAAACAAACTTGAAGAAGAAATTATATTATTAAATATTATTAACGAAAAAATAGCAAATAATTAATACTAGTGTGATATAATTAAAATAATAGGAGGTAATATGAGATTATTTGATAGTGAGAAAGACTGGATTTTAAAAGTTACTAATTTGGTCCTTTTAGTATGGTTGATAGCAGCAATAACTTTTTTTCAAATAGCGATTGTTGATATTGCTATACCTGATTATGCTATGAGTTATAGTGAATATGAATCTGTTTACTGTGCACCTTTTGATCAAGAAGATTACAAAGAAGAAAATTGTATGGAACAATATGACCGTGAAAAGATTTATCAAAATGAACATTCAATTAGACAACGAAAAAGTGTATTTACTTCATTTGGAAACATTATTATTGTATCTTTAGGAATTTACTTGTTAAATAAGGGTAAAAAGTAAGGAGTGATTAAATTGTTTAGTAAAGGGACTGATTTAATTAAAAGAATTATGAATCTTATTTTGGTTGTTTGGATTATTGTGGCTGTTGTTATTTTATACAATAGTGTTGTAAATTTATTATTTGATAATTATCAATATACTTATGAAGAATATCAAAGAAGATATTGTAATAAAGGCTTACTTGAAAATGATAATTGTGAAAAAGATTATGAACGTCATAAATCAACTCAAAAGGATGAAAAACGTGGTCAATTAAAAATTTTGGTAAACTCATCGGGAAATATTCTTATTATTGGAACTTTTATGTTTTTGTTAAATAGAGATAAAAAATAAAATTTAGTGAGAAGCATAAAAAAATATGCTTCTTTTAATTTGAATAAAAATTTTTTGTTAAATTATAATTTACATTTTGCATCTTCTGATATAATAAAATCTAAAAACAACCTTTATTATTAACGAAAAACGTCTATTCCGCCAAATATTATGGAAGTAAAAATATTATAAAAATAATGATATTAAAAAATGGTATATTAGTTTTAAAAATGTTAATAATATAACTGAACTATTTAACTTGAGTGTTGCTATATATAAAATTTTATAATAATTATCAAGTTAAATGAGTGGTATATTTAAGAGTAAACTAAAGGAGGGAACAAAGTGAAAGTAAATAAGAAAGGTTTTACATTGATTGAATTACTAGCAGTTATCGTAATTTTAGCTATAATTATGTTGATAGCAACACCTGCTATTGTAGGTGTTATTGAAGAAGCGAGGCAAGGTGCAGCAAGAAGTAGTGCTCTAGGGTATATTGCTGCTATTGAAAAACACGTTATGGCTGAACAACTTAATACTAATCCAGCTCTAGGTATGAATGAAGCTATTGACACTGATACATCAATTCCGCATCGTGGCGAGAAACCTAGTTCAGTTAGTCTTCAACTTTCTAGTGGAACTGTAATCTCAGGAACAATACAATTTGGGGATTACATATATAGTGTTTCTAATGGAACTGTAGTACTAGTGGAAACATAATAAGAAGCAATTAAAAGGCGCAACTGCAGGTTGTGTTTTTTTAAGTTTTCATAATTCTTTGATTACTAAGAACTTAATGATAAATAATACTTAAATGAGTTGATATCCTACCCTCTTACCATCAATCTTACTTTAAATATTTTGTGAAAATTCAATGTTTCAAAAGATTTAATCCCCGAATTAAACACACTAACTACAAATATTGTCAATATTTGTAAATATATGTTGACTATCAAGTTAAAAGTGTGATATATTTAATTTGTAAACTAAAGGAGGGATGATATGAAAATGAACAAGAAAGGTTTTACATTAATCGAATTACTAGCAGTTATCGTAATCTTATCAATAATTATGTTAATTGCAACACCAGTTATTATGGGTGTTATTGAGGAAGCAAGACAAGGGGCTGCTAAAAATAGTGCTCTAGGGTATATCGATGCTATTGAAAAGCATGTTATGATTCAAGAACTTAAGGGTGGTGTAGATTTACAAAATGCAACTATAGATGAAAATACAGATATTCCGCATCGTGGCGAGAACCCTAGTTCAGTTAGTCTTGCTGTTTCTGCCGGAGCAGTAACAAATGGATATATTCAATTTGGTAACTATGTATTTACTGTTACTGATGGTGTTGTAGCCTTATTAGAAGAATCATAAAAAATAATTAAAAGCGCAACTTAAAGTTGTGTTTTTTATTGGTTATTTTTAGGGATATATAAGTTTTTACTAATAATCTTCTTACAAGATATATTTATCTTTTAAGAAAATTAAGGTATAATATTAGAAGTGAGGTTATATATGAAAAAAAATAAACAATATATTATATCTTTTCTTATTCCTATATTAATTTTTATAATGGTGTGTTCTATTGCTAATATTATCTTTTGGGGAACAAAAGATTTTTTAGTTAGTGATTCAAGAGCTCAATATATTTCATTATTTTCATATCTGAAAGAGGTTCTTGCAGGTAACGCATCATTGTTTTATTCTTTTTCTAAAGGAATGGGAGGCAATATGTTTGGTACATTTGCTTATTATTTAGCCAGTCCTTTGAATTTGTTAATCATCTTTTTTTCAAAAAAAGCCTTAG
>JAQVMY010000063.1 GCA_028703405.1 Bacilli bacterium | reverse complement strand
ATAAGTGAGGCTATAACCCCAAGTGCCATAGAAATTGAAAAATGGACAAACTTATCATTATTCTTTGTAAGTTTAGTAATAACTGTTCCAACTAAAATAAATAAACCTACAACTAGAGTAAATAGTAATCCTGTAAAATTATTCATATTTTATTCCCTTCTAATCAAAATACTTCGGATATTTCTTTTTAATTTTATAATAAAATCCTGTTAAATATTTAAAATTAATAATTGAAATAACCATTAACAATCCCATAACCACCCATAAAGTTAAAGTTAATTCAGATAATGAAAATAAATCTGGTAGTCCTAAAACACCTATTAAAAATCCTGATATTCCAAAAACTATTAGTCCTAACCTAATTAGATTAAAAGGCATTGATATTCTATATAATAACATAAATCCAACAAAAGCGCTAAGAATAACTGCTAAAGTTGACGTTTGCTTGAGTGATAAATTGAAAAATGCCCCAATTACCATAATCAAAATAACATTAATTACATTAGTAAAAGCTGTTGGCATGGCTTTTCCAATAACATTGTTTAAGAAGTTACCACATATTCTTTCTTTATTTGGTTCAATTGCTAAAACAAATGAAGGAATCCCAATGGTAAAGACACTTGTTAAACTAAGTTGAATTGGTTCAAAAGGATAAGGTCTACTTATAAACAAAAATAAAATTGCTAGCACTGTTGCATAGATTGTTTTAGCTAAAAACAAAGTAGCCGATCTTTCAATATTATTAATCGTTCTTCTTCCTTCATTAACTACAAATGGCATAGAATCAAAATTAGAATCAAGTAATATTAACTCAGATACATTTCGGCTAGCATCACTACCGCTCGCCATTGCAACTCCACAATCAGCAGTTTTTAAAGCTAAAACATCATTTACACCGTCCCCTACAAAACCAACAGTATGATTGTTTGCTTGAAGAGTTTTAACAATTTTTTTCTTTTGAAGTGGACTAACTCTACCAAAAATATCGTATTTAAGTGCAGCCTCGGCTAATTCTGCATCAGTAATCAAAAGTGATGCATCAACATAATTATTAGCAGTATCAATTCCTAAACGGCTTGCAATATCAACTACTGTTATTACATTATCTCCTGAAATGATTTTTATATTAACACCCTGCTCATCAAAATATTGTAGGGTTTTAACTGCTTCTTTTCTAATATTATCTCTAAATAGTATTAGACCTAATGGTTTAAGAGATTTAGGTAGTATTCTATTTTTAAAACCATAATTACTTTTAGCTAAAACTAATACTCTATAATTTGATGAATATTCATTAACAATTGAAGAAACTCTTTCATAATCATTCTTAAAAATAAACTCAGGAGCACCCATTACAAAAGTTCCTACACTTTCGAAATTAACTCCTGACCACTTCCTCGAAGAAGAGAATGGAACCACATCTTTAACTTTCCAATGAGTATTTAGATTATACCTTTTTTTCAAAGCCTCAATTGTATTGTTAGAGTCTAAATTAACTACTAGTCCTGACATAATTTCATCTATATTATCAATATCATCTATCTTAATAAAGTCTACAAATTCAATTAATCCATCGGTCAATGTTCCTGTTTTATCGAGACAAATAGTGTCAATCCTAGCTAAAGTCTCAACACTGTAAAGTTGTTGCACAAGAACTTTGTATTTAGATAAACGAATTATACTAACCGCTAACACTGTACTAGTTAATAAAATTAAACCTTCTGGAATCATTCCGATTAAAGCAGCTACAGTGTTTATAACAGCCATATTAATATTATTATCTTCAATTGATATTTGTTTTAAAAACAAAACAACTCCCAAAGGCACAATCGTAATTGAAATAACTTTAATTATCTTATTTAGGGAATACATCAATACTGATTTTTTGCTTTTTACTGTTTTAGCCTCTTTTGTAATTTGAGCACTATAGTTATCTGTTCCAACATGCTTAACTTGAACTTTAACCTCACCACTAACAATAAAACTTCCTGATAAAAGTTCATCATCAATATGCTTATATATTGGATCTGATTCTCCTGTTATTAATGATTCATTAACTTCACAACTTCCTTCTAAAATTATCGAATCACAAATAACTTGATTACCATTATTCATAATAATTAAATCATCAATAACTATTTGATTTAAGGAAATCTCTAAAGTTTTGCCATCTCTTATAACTTTAGCTTTCTTTTCAGAAATAAGCGATAATTTATCAATTATTCTTTTAGCATTTACCTCTTGAATAATACCAATTAAAGTGTTACAAATAACTACACCCATGAAAGCCAAATTTTTAAATGAGCCAACAAATAAAATTGCAAGTGCCAAACCAAAATTTAAAATATTAAATAATGTAAAAATATTATCATGAATAATTTTCATAATACTTTTAGTCGGCACGACTGTATCATAATTAACTTGATTATTAATAATTCTTTCATTAACTTCTATAGTAGTTAATCCAAGTTCGTTATTTATTTTATAATTTTTCATAGTTTTACCTCTATCCAAAAATATTATAACAAAGTTACTTATTTATTACAATTAAACTAAAACAAGTAGTTACGCTACTTGTTAATTACTATATTTTTAAATGTTTTCTAACTGCTCTCCAACTTCCAAACATACCAACGGTAACACCAATTAAAACTAATATTCCAGATATATAATAAATAAATGGTGCTGGATTAATTAATTTAATGAATGGTGAGAATAATTGCCCGTTAAAGTTTTTAAATAACGACATATACCCATAAGTCGTAATTACGACTGGAACAATTGATCCTAATATTCCTAAAAATAAGCCTTCTAGAATAAATGGAATTTTAATATTTATATTAGAAGCCCCAACTAAGCGCATAATTCCAATTTCTGTTTTTCTTGAAAATATAGTTATTTTAATAGTATTAGAAATTAGAAATGCGGTAACTAATATTAATGAAATAACCATTATAAAACTTATTCTTTCAACAACTTGAAATATTTTTATTAATTGTTCAACCATACCTTCACCATATTTTACAACCGAAACATTTTCGATTTCTTTAATTTTAGTAGCGGTATCACCAATTTGCTCAATATCAGTAACTTTTACTAAAAAAGTGTCCTGGATTGGGTTTTCATCTAACGACCAACCCCCCATTATATTTTGGAAAACATCCGATGATTCCATCATATCTTTTGTTATGTCTTCTTTTCCTTGAAATTCATAAGTTTCAACATTTTGTAGTCTATTTATTTGTTCTTCTATATTTGCAATATCTTCATCAGTCACCGAATTTTCAATAAAAGCTACAATTGTAACATCCTTTTCAACTAACACTGCAAAATTATTAACGTTATAAGAAAGTACAATCGAAATTGATACCACCAGAAGGGTTATAGTTATAGATGATATTGAGGCCATCGATAAAGAAAAATTTCGAAGAACACTTTTAAATGAATCTCTTATATTTCTACCTAAAATTCTAAATACTTTCATTCTTATACGTTCCTTTCTCATAATCTTTTAATAATCTACCAGCATCTAATAAAATAACTCTCTTATTCATTCTTTCAACAATTTTACGATCATGAGTTACCATAATAATTGTTGTTCCTAATTTATTAATTTCTTCTAGCACTTCCATTATTTCAGAACTTGTATCCTCATCTAAATTACCAGTTGGCTCATCACAAATGAGAAGTTTAGGTCCATTAACGATTGCTCTAGCAATGGCAACTCTTTGTTGTTCCCCACCAGATAATTGATTAGGATAACTCTTAATTCTGTTTTTTAAACCAACTAATTCTAAAACTTTAATTACCTTTTGATGAATTTCATCTTTTGGAGTACCAAATATTTCTAGTGCAAAAGCAACATTTTCATAAACTGTTGATTTTTCTAATAAACGATAGTTTTGAAAAACAACTCCAATTTGTCTACGAAGTTTAAATACTTTATTATTTTTTAATTTTGCAACATCAATACCCCCAACAATAATTTGACCACTCGTTGGTTTTTCTTCACGATAAAGCATTTTTATTAAAGTTGATTTGCCACAACCTGTTGCACCTATTACAAAAACAAATTCACCTTTTTTTATTTTTAAATCTAAATCATAAATTGCTGTAACTCCAGTATTATATTTTTTATTTGCTTTTCTAATATTAATTAAATCCACTATACCACCACTTTCTACTGTTCTATTTATTCTTTAAATTAGCATTTATAAATAAGTCTAAATCACCATCTAACACTTTATTCACATTACTTGTTTCAGTATTAGTCCGATGATCTTTAACCATCGAATAAGGATGCATTATGTAACTTCTAATTTGAGAACCAAAATTAATGTCAATTGGCCCTCCTTTTATTTTTTTGAGTTCCACTTCTTGTTTTTCAAGTTCTAATATATATAATTTATTTTTTAAAATTTCAAGAGCCTTCTCACGATTTTGAATTTGGCTTCTCTCATTTTGACAAGTGACAACAGTCTTAGTTGGAATATGAGTTATTCTAACAGCACTATCAGTTGTATTAACTGATTGTCCACCAGCTCCACTACTTCTGTAAACATCTATCATTAAATCAGATTCTTTAATTTCAATATTTACATCATTATCAAAATATGGAGTAATATCAATTGATGCAAAAGAAGTATGACGACGAGAATTAGAATCAAACGGTGATAACCTAATTAATCTATGAACACCTATTTCATTTCTTAAATAACCGTATACATTATCACCTTTAATTAATAATGATGCTGTTTTAATACCCGTTTCATCACCTTTTTGTTCAGATAAAATTTCTACCTGGTAATCTTTTTTTTCAAAATAACGAAGATACATACGATAAAGCATCATCGCCCAATCATTAGCTTCTGTTCCTCCAGCACCAGAATGAATATCTAATATCGCATCATACTCATCATAAGGACCATCTAGCAATAATAAGGTTTCCAATTCGGATATTTTATTTTCAATCGAATCAACATTACTTTCAATCATTATTTTAATATCTTCATCAAAATCTATTTTTAATAATTCAAGCATTTCTAAATCATTAGAAATTATTTTCCTTAATCCATCAACAGAACCAACAATTTTTTTCAAATTGTTAAATTCTTTAATAATTTCTTCATTTTTAGTTTTATCATTCCAAAAATCAGGAGCGTTCATAATTTTTTCTAATTCACAAACTTTATTTGTTTTAGAATCAAGGTCAAAGAGCCCTCCTTAATTCATTAATTCTAAATTGATAATCATTATATATATTGAATAATTCACTCAGTTCCATGTTATCACTCCTACGGTTATATTATATCAAATATCCATTTCTTTTTCTACTGAAAATAATATTATTATCATAATTGTAATAATATTGATGATTTCTTTTTTGTTTTTCACAAGAAATTTTAATATTTATAAAAAAGTGATATAATATTAATATAAGGAGGTTCAGAATAATGAATGTTTTCGAAAAATTAAGTACGAAAGATGTAATTAACCATTATTGTTCTAAATTTGATGATTTAGATGAAGAAAAAAAGGAGATTTTAAGTAATTTAATGGTCGAAAAAATATGTAATTCAAATGTTATTGAACTTGTTAAATTATACGCTGATATAAAACTAAAATCAGAAATATTCGAGGAGAAAACTAACGAATGCCAAGCGGAAATAGTTTCAAGAAACAAAAAAATGGAAACTTATGAAAACCTTGAACAGTTTGCCGTTAGTCAAGGATTAAGTCGGGAACGAGCATTGCTTAAATTAATAAATGAAGTTGAAAAAAGAAAATCGAAAAAGCAAAAATTACAACTTAAACTAAGTATACTGTCATCAATTAATATTCATATTGATAGTTCAATTATTGAAAAAATTAATAATCTCTCTACTACAGAACGTAGCATTGCAAAACATCAATTTACTACAAAGTTAGAAATTATTCAAGAGAAAATTAATATTTTAAATTTAAAAATAGTTTCTAAAAAGGATAGAATTCGCAATTTTGATAGTTTTGAACAACTTACAAAAACTCAAGAATTAGCGCGATTAAAATCATTGATTGAACTAAGCGCAACTCTTTATGATAATGAATTTGAAAAGCAACAATTAGAAAATTTTGCAAATATTTATCATGATAAATATAGTTCCTTGTTAAATTCAAAAACTAAAAAATTATAACTTAATGATTATGACGAGTATTTCTCGTCTTTTAAATTAAAAACTATTAACAGACAGTTAATAGTTAGTGTCAATTTATTTTTTTAAAATTTTACCAATTCTTTTTTCCATTACTAATACGTAAGCCACCAAGGAAGATCATCCCTCTTCCAGTTCCTTCATCTTGGTGTCCTTAGTGCCTTAGTGAG
>JAQVMY010000004.1 GCA_028703405.1 Bacilli bacterium | reverse complement strand
TTAGCTAAACTAACTAAATTGAATCCTGTATTAATTAATGCTTCACCGATCTCTTCTGGTGAGTTAAATCTAGGATAGGTCGATAATTCTAAATCAATACCCCCAATAATAGTTTCTTGATTATAAAATGCTAAATCATAATTTTGAATAATTGGTTTTATATCTTCAAACATATAATTAAAATCATACTTATTTTCACTAACATAAGCATCTTTATAAACAGCATCATGAATTAAAGCATCACCTGCCATAATCATAGATAACTTATATTCTTTTTTATCTTCTTTTACTTTGTTTTTATTAACAACTTCTTTTGAAAAACAACCTACAACTAAAAACATTATTATTAATATTATAATTGTTTTTTTCATAAGTTCCTTTCTATCTTAGTTTATAAGTTTTTGCAAAATCTTTTTCTTCATTGTTCTCAGCAAGAGAAAATCCAATAATTCTCATTTCTTTATCTGCATTATCAACAACAATTTTTACATTAGAACCAATTTTATATATTAAATCAAGATTTACAGACGTTAAAGTAATTGATTCATGATCGTAAACAAATGATTTATCTAATTTATTCATGGCGATTAATCCTTGAATTAAATTATCAAGTTGAACATACATTCCTGTTCTAGTTATGTTACTAACATAACCATTAAATTCTTCACCAATATATTTTTCCATATATTCAGCATGTTTCATTTTAATGACTTCTCTTTCGCATTCATCAGCTGCTATTTCTCTTGATGATGAATGCTTAGCAATTTCGGCAAGTTTTAATTCAACTAATTTTAAATTTTCTTTATTATATTTATTTTCTATAATATATTTTTTTAATAAACGATGAACAGTTAAATCTGGATACCTTCTTATTGGTGCTGTGAAATGAGTATAGCATTCGCTGGCTATTCCAAAGTGTTTTTCATTAGTTGCAGAATAATGAGCTTTTTTCATACTACGAACCATAATTTTAGATATTACTGCAAAATCTGGATTATCTTTTAATTCCTCTAAAATTACTTGAAAGGTTTTTGCGCAATCAATACAATTGTCTTTTGATTGTTTTTTTACTTCATAACCAATTGATGCTATTAAATCTAGAACTTGATCTATTTTTTCTTCATTTGGTGTAAGATGATTTCGATAAAGGAACGGTAGTTCTTTATCGTAAATGCTTTTAGCAACACCTTCATTTGCTAACATCATAAAATCTTCAATTATTTTTTCACTTTCACCACGAGTTCTTAATATTACATCAATCGGTTCTCCATTATCGTTTACTTTAATATAAGTTTCATTGGTACCAAAATCAATAGTTCCTCGTTGTTCTTTTTTGGTTCTCGCTAAATGAGAAAGTTCTTGCATATTATTTAAAATTTCCGCAAAATTTTCATAGCCAGGTACCATTTCCTTATTTTCTAAAATCTTATTAACTTCGCTATAAACCATTCTTTTTTTAGAATTTATAACACTTGGATATATATCGTATTTTACAATATCACCAAGAGGAGTTAACTCAATTTCACAAGTTAATGTTAAACGATCAACGCCTTCTGTTAATGAACAAATTCCATTTGATAATGAATGCGGTAACATAGGTATAGCTCTATCAACTAAATAAATACTAGTTCCTCGATTATAGGCTTCTTTACCTATTTTACTATTAACTGGTACATAATGACTAACATCAGCAATATGTACTCCTAATACATAATTACCTTGTTCATTTATTTCTAATGATAAAGCGTCATCTAAATCTTTTGCATCTGCACCATCAATAGTAAATATTATTTTTTCTCTTAAATCACGTCGATTTATTAAATCATCTGGTATTACTTCAGTAGGTAGATTACTAGCTTCTTCTAGTACTTCATCTGGGAAAACATCTTCTATTCCCATGGCTTTAACAAGTGCTATAACATCAGCCCAAACATCATTTTTATGATCAGATATTTTAACTACATCAGCAAGATATTTACCGTTTTCATCTTGCTCTGTAATTTTAAATAATACGTGATGCCCTTCTACTAGACCTTCAACATTATTAGCGACAATATTAATTTTGTATCTCAAATCATCATTTTTAATTTGAACAATATTATCTTTAATTTGAATTATACCACTCATAATTCCTAAATCACGACTTAATTTTTCCTCAACGGTTCCCTCTAATTTTCCTTTTTTATTTTGTCTAATACTAATTAAGACAGTATCCCCGTGGATTGCACCATTTAGTTTGTTAGCAGGTACTTTAATTTCACTATTATTACCTATTTTTACAAATCCAACACCTTGGACATTAACTGATAAAATTCCTGATCTCATATTTTTTGTTTCCAATAATTTATAAGTTCCATTATCTTCTTTTTTGATTTTTAAAGTTTCTTCCAATTTACATAAATTTTCTTTTAATTCTTGTTTCTCTAAATTTAATTTTTTAGCAATTTGACTAACAGTCAAATTATGATTTTCCTTTTTTAATAATTCAATAATATCTTGTTCTATTTTGTTCATAATACTCCCCCATCATCTGCACAATTACAATTTATTATACTAATTATTCATTACTTTATTTTCATAATCAATTACGAAATCTATGGTTTTAGCTTCTTTAGAAGCATTTTTGACAATAATATTTACTATATCTCCTAAACGGTATCCACGTTTATTTTTATCCCCCCTTAAAGAAAAAGTTGTTTCATCAAAGACATAATGATCATCGATTAAATCATCGACTCTAATTAGACCTTCTACTAAGTTTGGAAGTTCAATAAACATTCCAAAACTCATTACGCTACTAACAATCCCACTATATCTTTCGCCAATATGTTTCATCATATATTCGGCCTTTTTCATATCTGTTACTTCTCTTTCACACTCGATCGAATCTCTTTCTTTTTTGGATGTATGTTCGGTTAAAAAGACTAATCGATTATCCCAATAATTAATTGTATCTTTATCCATCTTATTATTAAATAAATATGTTCTAAGTAATCTATGGACTGTTGTATCTGGATACCTTCTTATCGGTGAAGTAAAATGTGTATAACATTTACTGGCAATTCCAAAATGCCCTATATTGTTTTTGTCATAGACTGCTTTTTGCATACTCCTAAGCATTAATTTTGATAAAATTAAAAATTCTTTTTTATCTTTTAATGATTCTAAAATATTCTGCATTGTTTTAGAATCATAATTATTCTTTTTTATATCCACTTTATAACCTAATACTTTTATAAAATCTAAAAAATTATTTACTTTTTCTTCATTTGGCTTTCCATGTATACGATAAACAAATGGCAATTCCATAAAGAAAATGGCAGATGCTACTGTCTCATTAGCAACTATCATAAAGTCCTCAATAAGTTTTTCTCCAACTCCACGATTCCTTAAGACAACATCAATAGCGTCACCTTCATCATTAACAACAATTTTTGATTCATCAATTTCAAAATCAATAAATCCACGATTATCTTTATTTTTTCTAAGGATTAAAGATAAATCTTTCATTTGATTTAAAATTTCAACATAATCCTCATAACCTTCTGGAGTATTATTATCTTCTAAAATTTGATTAACCGAATCATAAGTCATCTGTTTTTTAGATTTAATAACGCTTTCAAAAATATCATAATTAATAACATTCCCTTTATCGTTAATTTCCATAACACATGACACGGCTAAACGATCAACATTAGGGTTTAATGAACATATTCCATTTGATAGTTTATGAGGAAGCATAGGTATAACTCGATCAGCTAAATAAACGCTAGTTCCTCGTTCAAATGCTTCTTCATCAAGTCTACTGTTTTCCTTTACATAATAACTTACATCAGCAATGTGAACACCTAATAAGTAGTTTCCGTTATCTAATAATTTTAATGATAAGGCATCATCTATATCTTTAGTATCTGAGCCATCAATAGTAAAGATTATTTGATTTCTTAAATCTTTACGACCGATCATTTCATCTTTAGTAACTTCATTTCTTATTTTTTCTGTTTCAATTATTACTTCATCAGGAAACACATCGTTAATATCATACTTCATGGCAATTGACATTACATCAACACCTGGATCGTTTTTATGTCCAATTATTTTTATTACTTCACCACGATAATTATTATTATTTATACGATTAGTAATTCTAACTAAAACTTTATGACCATTCATCGCTCCCAAAGTACGGTTTTTATCAATTTCAATGTTTATTTTAACTTTTTCATCATCTAAATCAATATATCCTTTACCCTTTTTATAATAAAATTCTCCAACTAATTGTTTAAGTTTACGTTCAACAACTCTAACAATTCGTCCTTCCATTTCCATTCCTTTAACATGAATTATTTCAGTAACAACTTTATCATCGTGAATTGCACCATTCATATTTGAACCATGAATATAAATGTCTTCGTCACCAGCAATATCAACAAAACCAAAGCCTTTTTTGTTAACGATAAGTCTTCCAACACGTAGATGACTATTATCAAATAACATATAATTATCCTTTTTTGTACGATATACTTTTAAATTATCTTCTAACTCTACTAAAATTTTCAATACTTCTTTAAATTCATCAATTGATGTAAGTTCTAAACGATTATTAATTTCAGTAGCAGAGATAGCCTTATTTTCATTTTTTAATATCTCTAATATTTTATCATGCATCTTTTACACCTCATAATTATATTATAAAGCATAAGCCTTTTAAAATATAGTCTATTTTAAAATTTCCTTAAATTTATTACTTATTTCCAAGAAATTATTATCCTTTAATAAAATATAAGCATCTGTACTTATATTTGAAATTTTATTTTCTAATATTTTAGTTAGTTTATTTACAAAATCTTTATCATCATTATATAAATACATATTTTTGCTATTAATAAAATGTTTATTATATATATTTGAATTTTTTATTAACAGTTGTTTTTTCAATAAAATAATATAAATTAGATTATTATAATGATTTATATTATTTTCACAATAAACAATAAAATTATTTTGTGTTATTAGTTTTAAATAATCAAAAAAATCACAACTTTTTATTATCTTAATGTTAGGCGGAAAATTGTGAATAATATTAATACTTTTTAAAGACAACAAATAATCTGGAACATAGCCTAATATTTGAAAATTAGTTTTAGGAAATTTAATGGCAATGTCATTTGTTTGTTCTAACTCTTTAAAATTATAATCAATTATTAAACAATTATTTTTTAATGTTTTAAAATTTATAGAATTAAACAACTTAGGATTTTCTTTTTCTATTACTACTATTTTTGTTTTAATAAATTTATTTAATAAATCTTTAAACCATGGTAAACTAACTACCACTAAATAACATTCATCTAAAATATTTTTTAATAAATTATTGTAAGTTATACTTTTTGAAGATTGCGAATCATTAAATATATTAATTTTATATTCTTCTAAATAAGTAATAAATATTATTTTTTTATTTTGTAAAATATTTTCTTTAATTTTTTTGATTATTCTTTGATTTAATTCTGCCACTAAAAAGTATTCATATTTACTATTTGGATTAGTCGTATACTTTACATTTACACTATCAAAATAACTGACAACTTTTGACATTAAAACACGGTTTTCAATCATTATTAAAATCATAATCCACCTCATTTTTCTTTAATAACTTATATTATTATTTGAATTTCTAACATATATATACATTTTATTGAGAAGTAAATAAAAAAGAAAACCAATAGTTTTCCTTTACACTTATATTGAATTTTATATTTTTACAATCACTTGACTTTAATTATTTAATCATTATATAGGCAATTGAAACAAGTAAGATTTGAAAAATAAAAGTTAATAATCCAAGTAGTAATGCCGAAGCATATCCTTGATGATTTTTAGTTTCAGTATTTTCAAAATCATAATATTTAGACTTTGGCATTGTAGTTAAAACTTTTGTTTTACCACCGTATGATTGTTGTTGATTTTTTTTTTTTTCTTCCCTGCTCATATCTTGGATTTTTAGTTTCGAATTATTTTCCTCAATTATTAATTTTAAATCTTTCCATTTTTTTATTAATTCTTTTTCACTCATTTAAATACACCTCTTCTATAAAATTATTAATTATAAATTTTGTTTTTGTTTTTTTCTCCATTATATAAATTATAGCGACAAGGGTGAAACCAAATAATGATGAAATCATATCTAACATGGTATCATTAATTCCCGTTTCTAAAACGCGCTGGGTATTTCTGGAAAAAATAAAATCTGATATATATTCAAAAATTTCCCAAAATAATGCTACAGTAGAAGTAATGGCCGCTAGAAAAATTATATTGAATTTTATATTAGTCTTATCATACTTATTGAAATTTATTAATATAATTATTCCAAGCATCGATAATAAAATTCCCGTTACAAAATGAAGGATTTTATCAAACATGGGAACTGTTTCATAAAAATTAAATAGTGACCCTAAAATTGTTGACGCTATTAAAAACAAAAAATATAGTGTTATTGTTCCTTCAGTCATCTTATATATTAGTACTCGATTTAACAAATAAGGTATTAGCATAGATGGAATAATTGTTATCGTTATTAATAATTTCATTACTTCTTTATTTTCAATATAACTTAGACCCAGATAAAACACAAGACAACTAACAGCAATAAATAATATATAATTAATCTTCTTTGTTAATTTCATAATCAAGCTCCTGAATCTCTACCTGACTAATAGAATTGAATTTTTTGGTAATCTTATCAGTGGTAGTATGAATATCTTTAACCTCACGACTAACTGTATCAATACTCTTCGATAAACGATCCCAACGATCCTTATATCTTTTAAACTCATTATCTAAATATTTTAATTCTTGATGGATTATTGAAGCGTACTTATCACGCTCAATGTTTTTAATAATAATTTGGATGGTTGTAAGAGTGCTTATTAACGTAGTTGGAGAAGTAATCCAAACCTTTTTTTTATATGAGTAATCAATTAAATCTTGGTGATATGCATGGACCTCAGCAAATATCGCCTCAGCGGGTAAAAATAGAATGGCTTGATCAGAAGTTACTCCTGGTATAATATATTTTGATGATATATCATCAATATGTTTTTTCATATCTTGTTTAAAAATCTTTTCTGCATTAGTGCGAATAACTTCAGAATTTTCTCGATTAACCATTGCTTGGTAATTTTCAAGCGGAAATTTTGAATCAATAGCAATAACTCCTAATGGTTCTGGTGCAAACAAAACACAATCGGCAATAGTACTATTATTAAAAGAATATTGCATTTGATATATTTTATTATTATTATCTCCAAAAATACTAGACATAATATGTGCAAGATGAACTTCTCCAAACACTCCTCTAGACTTTTTATCAGTTAAAACACTTTGTAAGGAAACAATATCGTTTGACAATAAATCTATTTTTTTCTGGGCTTCATCTATTTTGGCCAGTCGCTCTAAAACTGATGTAAATGTTTTATTAGTTTTTTCAAAATTCTCGTCTAATCGCTCATTTACTTTATCATTTATCAATCTTAATCGTTGTTCAAGTTTATCATTTAATAAATTAAAATCATCAGTCAAACTACGACTAAAGCCATCTTTAAAATCATTAAGTTCTTTAATCATATTAGTTTCTAGTCGACCTAATCTTTCAGTAATGTTAGATTCATTAATGTTTTTAAAAACAGAAATTATTCCTAGTATTAATATAATAACCAATAGAGCAATTATTATATATTCCATTTTATTCCTCCCACTCTTTAATTATCTACTATTATTGTATCAAATTGCTTAAGTAAAGTCTATCAGTTAAAATATTAAAAACAACTAAATATCTTTGTTATCAAGAATTTAGATTGTTGACAATGACATAATTTATTGATATTATATAGGAACAGACGAACATTTCAGGGGGTGAGAAAATGTTTATCATTAAAAATCTTAAAACCTATGCTTATATGTGTCACTTTTATAAATCAGCTGGTCCATTTTATGATGATATATTAGTTCAAGTTAAAAATAGGGACTTTGAAAATCTACCACTAGAAGATATTTACCAATTTCGTTTTTTTGATAGTAAGATGGGTCTTGATGAAATTTATAATATTGTTAAAAAAACTAATGACTTAGAACTATTAAAGCAAATTAAAGGTATTATTAATTTAAGTAAATGGCATTATATTGGTGATGATATAAGTGAGGAAGAAAAAGAACGATTAAGGGTTTATATGGAACTTTTTGGTGCGGAACAGAAAGTAATGAATGCTAAAAGAATTATTGATCCCAAAATCCATGGAATGCACCCAATAATTATTGATAATCTTGATAATGTAACTAAAATACATGAAACTAATTGCCGGGAAAAGAGTCTCGTTAAAATAAATGATTTTAGTCATACTAAGAAAAAATGGTTATAAAGAAATATGAAATATGTTTCTTTTTATTTTCAATAAAAAAGTAAGATTATTTTCTTACCTTTCTAATATCCAACTTTCATAACCACCATTAATATTAACAACCTTATAACCTAAACTTTTTAATTTCTTACAAACATTTATACTGCGAGCCCCACACTGGCAATATATATAATATATTTGAAATTTATTAATATATTTTTGAGGATTAGCAAGTAATAAATCTTTAGGTATATTTCTTGCTCCAGGAATGTGGTTATTATTATAACTTTGAATACTTCGTATATCAATAATTTGCCCTTCATGGTTTTGTTTTATAAAATCTGACATGGAAATATTTGATATCATATCTACCACCCTACTTTATTATATGTTAGATGAATAATAAAATGGGGTTTAATAGTTTATATTTTTTATTTTAATCATCACCAAAGAAATCATCAAAGAATTGATCATCAGTAATTACATTTTCATTCTTTGTTGTAGTTATATCTTCAACATTTTTTTCGATTTTTAAATCAAGACGAAGAGTATCTTTTGGTAATTCTACTTCTTCTTTAAGTTTAACAACATTAGGTTCTGAATGTAAATCAGGTTCAGGAGTTACAATATTGTTTTCAGGTATTTTAATTTCTGGTTTAGTAGTATTATCTTTATTCAATTTTTCTTCTTTCTCCATGCGTTCTTCTTCTTCTAATTCAGCAATTTTTTGATCTATACGTTTAATTAAATCATCCATATTTAATTCAGCATTTGGTTTGTTAGTAGTACTTGGTTTAACATTTGGTTGAGGTGCAAATAATCCATCCAGCTCATTTCCCATAATGCTATTAGCATTTTCAAAAACCTTTTTTCTTTTAGCTTCAACAAAACCTTTTAAATCAAATACTTCCATAGGTTTTTTAGTGCGAGTAGGATAACCACTTTTTTCTAAATTTTCACCCCAGTCTACTTTAGAGTTAGGAGCTAATTTAGTTTTAAAAGGCATCATTCTAGTACGAAGTATTATTGTTTCACCTATTTTTAATCTTTGTAAATCACTCACAGTTACTAGCGGGGTACTGGATGTTTTTTCTTTTTCTTTAGATTGAACTTCACCAGCCATTTTACTTATTTCTTCTAAAGCGCTAAGTTCACTACTTATTAAATATATAATGTTTCCGCAATTTCCTTTTATTGTTTCCCCGTTTTCCTTACCGTATACTTGGTATAATTGGGCGAAGTTTTGGATTATAAAACTAAAACGTATATTTCTACTACGAGCTGCTGTTACCATTGTTGTAACATCTTTTAATGGGGGCATATTTGCAAACTCCTCTAAAATAAAGTTAGTTCTAAAAGGTAATTTTCCTCCACTTTCTTGTGCAATATCAATTAAAGTTTCATAACATTGTTTAATAAATATTGTTACTAATGAGTGGTATGTTTTTTTCTCATCTTGAACAATAATAAATACAGCTGTTTTTTTACGACCAATATCTTTTATATCAAAATCATTGTGAGATAACATTTCCGAAAGGTTTTCTCTTGAAGAAAATAATTTAATTTTTTGTTTAAATACTGATAAAATACTTCCCTTTGTATCAGTAGGTGCATTTATTGTACTAGCAACATTTATATAAGCAGGTGAGAGTGGATCTTTATCATTAAAATATTCTTTAATATAATTACTTCCTAAATATTTTTCTTCACCAACTGTTGTCATATAATTAATACTATTTAAATTTATTTCTTCTTCTTTAGCATCCTCAAATAATGCAAGGGATACACCTGCAAAATAATCAGCAGATGTTTTTTCCCAAAATGGATCCTGATTTTGCGAAGTTTCATCATATAAGATGTTGAGTGCTAAATCATCTAATAACTCATTAGCTTTATCTTGATTGCCTTCCCTATATAAAGTATAAGGTAGGTAAAGAGGATTCCAGGCATTACCTTTTTGTGGTTCACGAAAATTAAGAAGGACGATATTATATCCACGTTCCTTTAAAAGGTTAGCACTTTCTTCATAAACTTCACCTTTTGGATCGGTGACAATCATTGATTCACCGTTTTTAGCTAACAATTTAATTAAAGGGTGCACTATTGATTCAGTTTTACCACTACCAGTTGATCCTATTATTAAGTTATGGTATCCACCATCATCAACCCATATTTGTTTACCATTATTAATTAGTGGAACCCCAGCAGCATTAGTCTCTTTAGCGCGGGGATTAATTAATTTTAATTGTGTTTTAAATTCTTTATCTTTCGCCCATCTTGAATATCCTTTTTCTGATTTTGGAGTAGTAGTTATTCCAATACCTTTTTCTCTTTCAAAAAAATAATTAGATACACTAGTTAATATTGCTATTAGTGCAAATAAGAAAAATACCATTGTTGGTGCGAAAAAGTCTTCGGAAAAAGCAGGTATTGGATTTAATCCATGATAAGTCCCACTTTCTAAAAAAGTTGTAATATTTAAAATCCCTATCGCCACTATATAAAATAATAATAAAGAGAATAAAAGGAACACTAGAATATCCTTTGCATCCGCCCTAAATTTTAATTTCATCTTTCCACCCCTTTATACAGAATTGTTTTTTTGAAACCTATTATAAAAATAGTATCCAACACTTGCAACAACAAATATTATTATTGAAGTTGTAATTATTGGTTTCTTATTTAATAAAATCATATCCATTAATATTATATCATATCTTTTGTCGTGTCCAGTTTTAAAATATATGCTTTTTACTTTATCTTCACTTGTTATTGTCCATTCCAAGATATTATTTTTTTCATCTACATTGTCAGCATTACTATCAAGGATTTTATTATGAAGTCTAATTTTTACGTTAATATCCCCCATGTAAAAATCTGGGTCAGGAGATTCAGAATTAGAATATAAATCATTATAAAAATATTTTCCTACCGTTTCAAAAGTTATATATTCATCAGTCTCTAACACGAAAACGTTTTCAAATAAATTACTATAAATAATTGAATTTTGATAATTATCAAACGATGGATGCCACGCCTCTAATTGAATATATGATAATTCTTCGCCTATTTTGTAATCAAATTCGTAATTTTTATATCCTCCGATATCTTTATATGAATCAATTTGATTTTGAAAATATTCCTTTTTTCCTTTAGTAGTTACTGGTAATTGATCATTGTTAACAAACAATTTAACATTTTCCTTAAGCTTTTGATTAGATGTAACAATTAAATTATAATCAACAGTACACCCACTAAGAATAATTACCATAAACATTAATAGACCTAATTTAATTTTTTTCATCAACATCAACCTTTCTCAAAATACCACATACCACCATTTGTATGATTTATGACATAAGTGTCTATTTCTTCTAATGAATAAGAAACATTAGTTTTAGCTCTGTTGCCAGGATCTAATATTTTTATATTATTATCTGCATCGATTGAATCTATTACAATATAATGACCAGATCCATTTGGATTAAAATGTCCATTTTTAATACTTGCAATAATTGGTTTTCCGCTTTTAAGCATCGAAACAAGATTATCGATAGTGTAATTTGACATTTTTGTAGCTTTAATTTTAAAACTATTTATAACATTTGGATCAGTAAAGAAAGCACTTGAAGTTCCATATTCTTCCACACGATAGTTAGTATTTTGACAAATATAGTTTGCTATTGATACCGGAGTCATTTTATTACCTAATTTAACTGCCACCATAGCATAAGAAGTTGGGAGAGCCCCTGCTGTTGCAATTGTTGACTCATTTTCTTCAGTACCCATTCCTTTACAATAGGCATTATTTTTAAAATCACCTTGATAATAATAAGTTGCAATGTCCGTATTATCAAATATAGAATTACCTTCCATAATTCCTTTTAAAACTTCGCCAGGGTTCAATAATTTACCAGTACTATCATGAATTTCAAGATGTAAATGGGAAGCAGTAGAAGTTCCTGTACTTCCAACTTCACCAATTTTTTGACCACCGCCTACAATAGCACCTGTGGTTGTATTTATAACTGACATATGAGCATACAAGGTATAGTAATCAACTTTTCCATCACCATTAATATCATGTTTAATTTTAACATACTTTCCCCAACCTTTACCGCAACCATTTGATTGGCAGCCAGCATGGACAACTTCACCATCAGCCATAGCATAAATTGGGGTTCCCATAGCATACCCTAAGTCAATTCCCCTATGATCATCCCACTCTCCTGTAATTGGATGTTTTCTTCTTCCAAATGATGAAGTTATAGGAAGTTTTCCATCAGCTCCTATCGGAATAGGCATAGATGATAAGCCTGGTATATATATAGCTGAAGTATTTTGATAAATCACTTGATTTTGATTTAGATAATCCCATAACTTTTTTTGATTAAAAATATCATCAATCATTCGATCAGCAATTATATCTTTATCTTTATCACTTTTATTTTTATGTGGGCAACTATCACAATTTATATAAAAATCTTTTAAATGAAATTCTTTTAAATATCGCTTGTAATTTTCATAATTTATAAATCTATATATTATTGGTATTGGCACTTCATTATCAGCGTCACAACCACCTAGTTCAGATTGATCTAAAATTCTAATGATTTCAAAGAAAATATTATCATTTTTAAGAACATTAACTAATTGCTTATATTCAGTTTCAATATAATTATATCCATGTTTTTTATATGCATGAAGCAGTTTAACAAATGAAACAATATTACCTTCACCAATAATAGTTTTTTGTGTTTTGCCAACTGTATACCAAGTTAATTTAGCAAAGTCCTTCCATTGCGACCAATATATTTTGGCGATATCAATAGCATCCCCAAAATCCTCAAGTGGTGTACAATGAGTAACTATTTTAACATCAACTAAATGTCCTATTAATTTTTTATCTGTTGGTATTATAGTGGTAGAAGTTCCTAATTCATGTTCAGCCACTCTATAGAAAGTTCTAGATAATTCTTCTTTAACACCCAATTTCAAATCTTCTTCATTATACTTTTCATCTTCGTCTGGTTGATCCTTACTCTCATCATTAGCATAATCAAAATTACCAGGACCAAAAAAGTTGGCATAATGAGATGTAGCTGCTAAAAGTGGAATATCAAACTCACCTTCTTTATAATTATAACTTTGAAATTTATCATATTCATCTTGTAGCGTCAAATAATATTGATTTTCGCTGGACATCCAATTCCCAGTTGATATAAAATTCAATATTTTATCAACACCATTATAAAATCCATCTTTAATATTATTAAAAAATATAATTGGTAGTAATGTAATTACAACAACAATAATCACAATAAATATCGCATATAAAATAGGTCCTAAAATTGGCAAAATAGTTAAAACTTTTTTTATTTTTTTCATTTGCTCTTTTGCTGTTCCAAAGAGACCTTTATTATCATTGTTAAACATTTACTCACCACCAATTATATTAAGTAGAGTTTTAGAATCCTCCACCGCTACCAAATGAATCCAATTCTTGTTCAGTAACAACGACATTAATTCTCATTCTTCGACTTCCACATACAAATAAAGCCTCTCCTTGATTGTATCTTTTAATACTTTCTTTTTCATTATCATTTAAATCTATTAGTTTAGATAGATCTTCAACAGCTTGCTTTCTAAGCCCCATGACTAAATAATATGAAGCATTGTCGAAAATAGCTTTTCCTTGAGTAATAACTCCAGGGTCTGAAAAATCACTAGGTTGTTGCGTAATAATTATTGTTCCCGTATTATACTTTCTAGAACGACGTTGCACTTGTGCTAAAAAGTCAGCACCTAAAGTATTATTACCACTTAGTAAAACGTGAGCTTCATCAACCATAAGTACTGTATTAACAGTTTTGTTTAATGTGAGACCCCAAGCATATTTTAAAATATTGAAAAATAAAGCATTTCTAATATTAGTATCTGCATTCATTAATTCACGGATATTAAACACGATTATATCACTATTTGATTGAATTGTTGTATGACCATCGAAATAGTACTTAAGTTCTTTAACTAACGGTCTAATCTTTAATTCTAGGCGTTCTAAAACATCTTTTTCATGACTTTGCTCTGGCATAGATAAAAGTCTACCCCTGATTGTCGCGTAGACATCTTTAAAGGTAGGATAATCTTTAGATGTAAATTTAGAATAATCAGTATTAAAGTCCATTCCAAAACGACGATATGTGTCTTGCACAACCTCACTAAACATAGTTACAACATCTTCATTAACTTGTGGGTCATAATATTTCAAAAAGGCTTTAATTGTTTGAAGCGTTCTTGTTAAAACTGTATATCCTAATCCTTGCTTAGCTTCTTCTTCATCAAAATCTAAAACAACTTCAAGTGGGTTAATCATACCAAACTCCCCACCTTTGCCTAAATCAATAAAGTCACCACCATATCGTTTAGTCATATCTTCTAATTCACCTTCGGGGTCAATAACAACAACTTGATGATTATTTCTAATATTACTACGTAATAATAATTTAGCAGCAGTTGACTTACCACTACCAGATGTTCCCAGTATAATCATGTTGGCATTATTTCTATTATGTTCTTTTTTAGTTTGATATAAAAATTGATTAAATAGGATTACACCACCAGAAAAGTCAACACCTAATAATGTTGATAACCCGGGATCTTTAATACTATCAAAAATAAAAGGATACATTGCTGCCATAGTTGTTGATGGTATTGGCGTTCCTATACGTTGTTCAATATCTTGATTAGGATAAATAGGTATAATTGACTTTAATACTTTTTCCTGTTCAAAACGAAGTGGAAAAGCACGCATTTCCATTGCTTCAACATAGTTTTTAACTTGTAACTTTTTACTTATTAATTGTTCTTCAGAATCAGCAGTTATCATAATATGCATTTGAAAATCATATATTTTCGACTGACTCGAAGCAAGCATTGAAATAAAATATTCTAATGATTCGTAGTCCTGGCGAATTCTTTCTTGAATTGTTTTATCATACTCATCTTGATACCTTTGTTTTAATTCAGCAATTTCCTTATTTAACATTCTACTAATAACAGAAAATGGCAACGGTATATGTTTAATAACAACCTTTACTCCAGACATACTCGTTAATGATGATAAATAACCAACATTAACCATTTTAGGATATGAAATAACAGTTAATATGGTCGCCCACTTATCACTGATTACAAAATCAGCAGAACGAAATTCTAGCCCTTTTGGAGCTATTTGATCTTTAATATTCATTATCCAATCACCGTCCCAAAACTAGTGGTTTGTCCACCATTTAAGAAATTATCTAAAATCATTCTTAAATCATCATTTGTTGTTTGATGTGATGATAATCCAGCACTAGCAAAAGCATTAATTAATACTCTTATTCGTTTTTGAATCAAATCATTATCTTTTTCTTTAAATAATAAGTAATACTCAGTATCCACAACATTGTTATTCATAAACATATTACCCTTATTAATATCTTCCACAATCAACTTACGTTTTGTTTGATCATTTACTGAATTATATAATAATTGTAATTGTGATAAATAGACATTTATATCTACTGGGCGATCTGCCGCCATAATCCAAAATTCATAATCAATAAGATTATAGACATTCTTTAAATTAACAATTATACTATTTTGCATATCCTGATCCAAGATAAATATATTACGAGGCATAATTTTAACACCAGTTACCTTTTGACCGTTATCTAGTAAAATCATACCATTAGTAATACTCTTTATAGGAATATCATCGTTTGTATATTTGCTCTTTATTTTCTTCTTCGCCATTGACGAAACACCAACCTTTCCAAACATATTTTTGTCTTGTTGTGTAAAAAATGAAAATGCTTTTTATAATAGTTCTAATATTATGATAATTAGGTACTGGTAAAACTAAGAAGCCAGCTATTACCCCCGGGCTTATAGCAATAACAGTAACAGGTAAGGTTTCAAGGTTTAGAACCATTAACATAATTAATGTTACACTCACTCCAACACTAAAGATAATTAAATCTATGGGCTGGAAAACCCCAAAAATAAGCATTGATCGTTTTGAGTTTGCAGGAATTAAATAATCGTTTTTCATCTAATATCACACCCTTTTTATTTTTTAAAAACTTCCCGGTCTCGGTCCTTTAGCAACTTTGCGTGCCACATCTAATTTTTCATCATGTGAATTTTGTGGAGCAATATAATCTTTATGTGTTTGTTCTAATGAACTAAGTGCCTTTGTCGCACTATCATAACCTTCTTGTATTTTTTTGTATTCACCATCACGATAACTTATAACTTCATCCCTATATTTTTCAATAGCTTCGGTATTATCAACAAATTGTTTTTCAGTTTTAAATTTTCCCGGAGCAACTTCGACTTGCACTTCCCTTTCAACTTTATCTGGCATGTTTTGTAGCCTATTTACCATCGCTTGATATGTATTAGAAGCATCAACGGACGCAACTTTTTGCTCTTTTACTTTATCACTTGCTTCTTTGATAGCTAACTTAGAATTAATAAAGTTTGAATTTCGATAGCCAGCAGCTTTATAATCATCAAAATTATTGAGTGTACTTTGCTTTTCTATAGAAGAATGGCCAACATCATATAACTGTTGTTGCTCTTTCAATCCCTTTTCAGCCTTTAATATTTTTTCTTTTTCCTTTGCTGATTCTTTTCTCATATTTTGCCCAACACTATAATCTGCAATTTTTTTATTTCCCATAAATCCTGCTTCAGAAAATTGTTGACCAGCCACTTTTTTAGCATGTGTCATTCGTCTGGAAAAATTTTCACCAATCTGGTCCATTTTATCATTTGCTAAATCATCTTTCCCAAATTTTTTCAATACCTTAGCTTGTACCAACTTATTAGCAGCCCCCAATCCGCCAAGAGCAAGATTACTACCAAGAGTAGCACCAGCAACTAAAGAACCACCTAATAATGGGACCTCAGCGACACGCTTCATTGGATTAAAACTAAATGCACCAGTATCAAATTTCATACCAGTAATATCAGATATTAATTGTGGAACTTGTTTAGCAAATAATAATGCACCAAGTATTATAAAAATTTTAACAAAAGGATGCTCTGAAAACAATAATGTTTTTCCTCCGCTAATAGTTGTCATTTCATCATTAGCTAGTAATGAAATTATAAATACAGCAAAGAAAACTGCTGCTAATCTTATAAATAAATCTAAAAAAGTTTTTATAACATTTGTTACCCAATTTTTAAACATTCCGCTTTTAGAACTTTTAGGATCAATATATGAAATTATTGGAATAGGTGCAATTAATTGTAAAAAACCTAATTTAACAGTCCTAATTGCTACATCTATACAAAAACCAATTAAAATAACAGCTACAATACCACCAGTAATTGTTGAAATAAAAAATTTGTAATCGAAAATATAATTTCCATCCTCTTTAGCATGTAATAGTTCGGAAGAAAACAATTTAGAAACTTGTCGAGTTTCAAAAGCTTTTTTTAGGTTTTTCTCACCATCATCACCTGCTGAGACTCCAACAGCACTAACACATGTAGAATCAAGTTCTTTAGAACTATACATATTCTTACAAGCCTTATACACACTAGTAACTTCACTATTAGGCATATAAAATGCACTAAAAACTGAAAATGATAAATCACGAGAAAAAAGATCACTACCGTCATCACCATCTTCAGATGTTTTTGGTTCAGGTTGCGGCACTCCTAGAATAACTTGATCAATTACACGATTTTTTAATAATAATCCTTGAAGTTTATATGCTTGATCAAAAAGTGTAGGTACTGATACGATCAATAATAAAACAATCAGAACATTTATTACAAGTTTTTTTCCGCCTTTTTCTTTAGAATAAAATTCATCTGGGTCTATCAAAAAATTAACCAAAGAAAATGAGAGTTTAAAAAGCATAAAAACCCCAAGCAAAACATATATTCGTTTACTAAACATTTCAAGAGCTTCTTCTCCGAAAATATTAGTATCAGCAATTAACATTAATAGATTATAAGCTTGTTCAATTACCCATGCTATTAATATATCTAAAAATGATGAAATAGTAATTAATAGTGTAATTATTAAATCCCACATATATTCGCACCTTCTCTCATTTGCATAATGGATTTGTATTTGTTAAACCAGGGATAGTGACTATTCCTAGTATAAATTCGATAATTACCGGTGTTAAAATTAAGATTACGGTAATAATAAGTCTAGTTTTGAATTTTTTTGTTGCTTTCTTAAATGCATCATCGTCAGATGACATTATTGCACCAGTATAACCAAGAATACCAGTGACAACGGTAAAGACAATCGCTCCAACTTGAAGTATCTTATAGGCTCCTTCAAGCCACTCTATAAAGGCACTACCTAATATTGTAGAACAATCAGGGTTTTCGTAAGTATATTTAACACGAAGTGTTTTATCAAGTCCTAAATTAGCTGCCGAATCAATACCTGTTTCTTCTTTTAATTTTTCCGCCTCTAAAGCAGCTTCATCTATAGCTAGACGTTCTTTACCACAAACAGACTCTGCTTCTGATGGATATTTGTCTTCCACACAAGCATTATATACAGTTTGCACTCCTAAACAATCCTCCGATGTCAATTCTCCCTGACATTTTGAATTCATTTCATTTAATTGATAATTACATTTATTTGAAATATCCAGTTCCATAAGACAAGAACTATATTCACTAATAGTAGTTTGAATTTTCTCTTCAATTATTTTTGCATTTAGTAATTGGGCCTCAGTTGGTGCACCAAAAAAGTTTGTTGCCATTTGAATTTCACGATCAGCGGCATCATTTGTATAACTTCCTGTAGACGCTGGACAACTATAATTAACATCATTTGAAAATGTAAGTTCATCATTTCTAAATAAATTTTTATTGTAACAAATGCTTGTTGGACAACGAAATTCATTATCAACAATATTTAAAAAACTATATACATTTAGAATTTTAGCTTCCTTATTATTTGTAATTTCACCTTTACTATTAATAGAAACAGTAACTTTTTCACCATTTGAAACAGTATAATCACAAGTTATAACTCCGCTACCTCTTTTGTTTTTGTTTAAAGTCTCATTATATATATCCCTATTTTCAACAACAACTTTTTCAAATTTAAATGCTGTATTTGAACTATCGGGTTTATCTTCAAATTTATATGATTTATTAGTGGTATTATAATTCATATATGCAGGACATCCACCAAGAAAAGCTTTTTCTTTACTTTCTAAACTCCCGTAAGAAGCATCATTGTGATTAGCGCTGTTAAAATTACCACTAATGTAATTAATTTTTTGAAGTTCACCATTTCCAACTTGAATTTTTGCAGAATATTGACTCCAATGCAAAAACACATCTTCATTAGTTTGAAGATTTTTATATTTACAAATCCTAACGTAATTAATAGAAGCTTGTACATTTATTTGGAAAAAACAAAACAATATAAATGTTGCTAATATTAATATTTTTTTATATGACATTTCAACATCCCCTATATCTATAATTTTACACATACATTATAACATAAAAAAAAACATTAATAAACTCTTATTATCAATGTTTTCAATATTTTCATTCTACTTTATTATGAGTCATAATTGATAATTTCATCAGCACATGTCCAGAAACCATCACCTTGATCACCTTTAGGAATAATATTAATAATAAATTGTGTTATAAAAATTACAAGGAATACTAACGCTGCTGCAACAAGTCTTTTTAAAAATGTTTGTTGCCCTTTTTTAATTTCATCTTCTTTTTGAGACATAACTGCTTTCCCTAAATCAAGCATTCCATATATTACTAATAAAATAGGTACTGCAATCTTAATCAAAGTGATTATTGCTGATATTATTTGTTTTAGTTCAGATGGAATATTAGAACACAATTCTGTTGCTGCTAATATAAACATAATTTTACCTCCTCTAATAAACATATAATACGATATTTATACTTATTTGTCAACGATTATATGTTAAATAAACCCAATATTTTATTCTTTTTTTCTATTTCTTCTGTTTTTTGACGATCAAAACCTAGTCTTGTTAAAAATGCATTCAAAATATGTATATCCGTTTGTCTTTCATCAAGTGGTGGCATATTGAAAAATATTTTTAAACGAGACTCATATTCAAAATCAAGAACATCCTTTGAACTAAGCATGCTTTGGTTTAATATCACCTTTTTATTTTTTAATTTATCTAATTTTTTGCTATTTACCATCATAAATTTATTTAATTTAACAACTGAAGGTTCAATTAAATAAATTATGTCATGACACATTCCCTCAGCAATTGCGCTGTCGTTGATATCAATTAAAATAACATCATAATCACTATGTTTACTTATAACACTATTGATTGAGGCATCATTAGTTGAAATCAACTCTTTGTCATTAAAAAAAGTAAAATCACGCCTATTAACTTCAAAAGCAGCTACCCTATAATTTTTTTGTAACTGTTTCTTCATCATATAAATTAATGTTGTTGCTCCAGATTGCGCAGTAATATTCTTAACTCCAAGAATTCTTAATCCATGAACTGGAACAATAAAATTTGGCATTGAGCCTTCTTCAGTAATTTCAGCCAACTGATGGATATGCGCAACATCGCGATAATTATTCGGGTTATTATAAAGATACATTATTCCTTCAACATTACGCGTAAAATTATAAATACCAATTGATATTAAATTTGATTGGTATTCTTTTGATGAACTTTCAGCTGTATCATCTAGTAATAAGATTACTTTATCCATATCTAAAGATATGGATAATTTTTGAAGTTTTTTTATATTTTTATAATCCTTAATCGCAGTTATATCTAGAATCATTCTTTGAAAAAAGAAGTTTTGAAATGATGAAATTATCTCATCAACTTCAAATTCACCATTCATTTCTTTAATAATGTCAATTTCTAAGTTTTGAATCATCGATTTATATCTGTTAGTAATAATTACATTCATTTCTCCTCACCTCTCTTTGTTAATCCAAATCATAAATCACTTTAGTATCACCATATACAGGAAATTCTAAAAAATCACCTATAACTGGTATTTCAAAATGAATAAATGAAGCAACTGTAAAATAAAATCCATTGCTTTCATTATTTTTGTAAACACAATAACGAAAATTAGAATTATGCGGTGTTACTAATGTTCCATGACCACCCGGACATGCATTTCTTCCTCCTGAATTTGTTTTATAGCCTATTTCTTTTAATATTACATCGATTTCAGTTTTAGCTTTAGAATTATAAGATTGATGCTTTTCAATTATATCCACTATTTTGCTTTTAACTTTAAAAGCTTTTGAATAACTTAAAGAACCAACCAAAATAGCAATAATAATTGTTATAAAAAATATTATCATATTAAAAACAAATGCATTATTGATTGATTCTTTCATAGTTATTCACTTCCAATTCTGTCATTAAAAATTATAAAGTCGTATTGATTTTGTATATATAGGTATTCTTACAAAATCACCAATTATTGGTAAATCTAAATTTATGTAAGTAACAACACCATAAGAACGGAAATTATTACCTTCATTATTCCTATAGATACAATATCTGTGATTAGTACCTGCTAATTTTGATAAAGCACTTCGACCACCACGAGTAGGGCACTTAAACTTCCCTTCGATACGATAACCAATAGTCGTTAATGAGTTGTTAATTTCTACAACCGAAAGCCTATTATAACCTTCATACTTTTCAACTGAACTAACAATAAGATTATTTACTTTAAAAGCCTTATAATAACTTAGAGTTCCTGAAATCAACGCAAAAACTATTAGTAAAAACACTATAATAAGATTGTATGTAAATACACTTCCTGCGCTTTGACCCATTAGTTATCACCTCTCAAATTACTATGCACAAACGTCAGATGCCCCATTACATGCACCATCTACCCAAGTACCACCATTATTTTGACAACATGTACGTTTCTTAGTAGTTTCCATAGTTGTGTTGATTAATGGTGTAACAACAGCTGCAATAATACCAATTAAAATAATTGCGATTACTGTTAAATTCGCTTCTCCTGCTGCTTCTTTCATTTTTTCACCACCCACTCTTAATAATTATATTATATCATACAATAATTTATAAAATCAATATTTGTTTTACGATGTTTTACACTTGCATCATCATCATCATCGATAATAGCATTAATAAAAGGATTCCTCCACCTGTTGCACCTAACATCATCATTGTTTTATTTTCCATCTTTTCTAAACGCTCTTTGTACTTTTGTTCCCTTGATTTATTTTGTAACGAAGATACAGTTCTAGAAAACATCATTAGTTGTTCTTGTTTATTTTCTTGTGAACCTAATCCAAGACGATATAACAAACGCATCATACGCATTGAATCTCTAACTGGATACTCTTTGGCAAAATCCATGTATGGATCAACAGTTGCATCCCCTGCTTCAATCTTTGCAATTAATCGATTTAAACCAGGTTTGAAAATCTCTGGTGCTGTGTTAATTGATTTTGTCAATGCAACCGGTATAGTATAATGTTGAATTAATATTTCTAAACTTTTCAAATAATAAGGCAACATTAAATTTATCTGATGTAAATTAACTTTATAATATTTTTTTAATTTACTATATGGCATTTTAAATACAACATATCCTATAATAAATGATGCTACTACGGATATAAAATTTAACTTAGTTAAAAATATAAAAATCATTACAATAATTGTCATAAGTCCATCTCTGACTCGTTGCGTATATAATTTGTTAATATCTATTTCTGCACCGTATCTTACAGTTGCAAGGAACTCATAATCATCTTCCATTAGAAATCTGAAATATGGTTCAGTGTCATCAATAAATTTTTTTGTATTTAATTGTTTGTTACTTTCTAAAATATAGACAATGATTGCACCAATAATTATAAACTCCATTATTCAGCACCTACATTCTCATTATAATATTTCTCTCCATTTAAAAGAAAATATGTGTTAATCATTACTATTGCATGTAATAGTATTATAACTAATATATTATCAAGCATTTTAATATAAGTTTCAATTCCTAATAGAAATTGAACCATCATTACCATTAAATATAAGATTATTCCAAATTGAATAAACTTTTTATGGAAAGAAGACCTGTCAAGTCTGTCACGATAAACACCCTCAACAAGCATATCAATATCTAATGACATATTTTCTAAAGATTCTCCTGCATCTTTAGAACCTTCGTTGGTTATTTGAAGGAATAATTGATGCATATTTTTAACAATATAATAGTCGTATTTACCATCCATATATGATAATGAGTCTTGGATTGTCCCATTTTGATAAGCCAGATCAATCATCATTTTAACATCATCTTTAACAGGATTTTCTAATACTCCAGATTCATATACACCTTCTAATGCTTTTACAAATGATTCTGTTGTAGCAAATTCCATAATAACATTTGTTGTATATACTTGAATTTGTTCAAAAATAAATTCACTATAAATTCTTTTACACCTTAGAAATGTTAAATACGGAATGATTGTGATTGCTAAAAGAGAATATACAATGGAGATAATTAAACTATAAAAATACATATAAGATATCAAAAATGCTCCAGCGGAGAACATTGCTATTTGTATAGCATACTGTCTCGGTGTATATTCTTGCCCTAATTCGACAACCTTTTCCCTTACAATCTTATAAGAGTATGGAGCATATTTGTCATAAATAATCGACGCATTCCTAGAAATATATTTATATACATTTTCATCAGTATTTCTTCGAAACGCTACAACAAATACAAATATAATTCCTATTAATAGGAAAGTAACTCCTATTTCCATGTTAGACCTCCTTTACTCAAATAACACTTCAACATCCTCGGTTAAAACATTATTTTGTTCGTGACTTTCATTTTTTTGAGTTTCTTCATCTTTTGCACCCATTGCATTAAGAAGTTCCTTTTCAAGAAAAACGCCTTGAATTTCTAAATACTCAATTAAATATGAACTAGGTGCATTTCTAACAACGCGACCATCAGCTAATTTACGATATATATTGTTATATTTTGCATCATTATCAGCTGTTACATAAAACTCAGTAACTTCCGCAATTTCACGGATAAAACGCTTAGTTTCTTTATCCTGATAACCTCTTACATATATTCCTAATTGAACATATCGATAAATAGATTTTAAAAATTGCTCAATGTCTTGATTTGTTTCAAGCAAACTATACATACGATTCGGAATCGACGATGCTTTATCAGCATGAATTGTTGATAATATATAGTGCCCAGAAGAAATCGAGTTACGAACAGCCATAACAGCTTCAGCACTACGAACTTCGGATAGTAATATCCATTTTGGATTTTGACGCATACAGGTAACTAACACATCTGAGTAGGATGCAATATTATTCGTCTTCATAGCAACAATATCACGGTGAGGAAATATACGATCAAGATGTAATTCAAGCGTATCCTCAATCGTAATTATTTTTTCATTTTCAGTTGTTTTTGAAGCTAAGTACTTAACAAATTCAGTTTTACCAGAACCTGTTTCCCCACAAACAATAATATTACAATGACCTTGGACACATTTTTCTAAAAAATCATGAATATCTAAAGTAATATATTTTTCTTCTAAAATTTTTTCTTTTACTAACCTAATTTTGGCTGGTGTCTTACGAAAAACTACAGCAATTCCATTTCTAGCAACTGAATCATGTACAAAGTTTAAACGAAGTTCAGAACCCTCAGCATCAAGAAACGGATGTGCCATATTAAAAGTTTTACCCATAACATTGGAGCACTGAAATGCAAGTTTTTCAATCAATGCATTATTTATAGCAGAATTTTCAACACGGTATATCCCTTTTGATAAGGTTTACAACCATACTTGACCACCATTACTATAAGAAATATCAGTAATATCATCATTATCTAAATATTCTTTTAATGGGCC
>JAQVMY010000062.1 GCA_028703405.1 Bacilli bacterium | reverse complement strand
AAAAATTGATAATATAGAAATTATATTACAAAAATATAGATAGGAGAGATATTATGTTAATTAATGGAAATGAAAATAATTTTAATGAATTAGTTGCAAAGGATTTAGTACTAGTCGACTTTTTTGCAACATGGTGTGGACCATGTCGTATGTTAGGACCAGTACTAGATGACTTAGCTGAAGATCGTAGTGACTTTGATATTGTTAAAATTGATATTGACGAAAATCAAAGTTTAGCTCAACAGTTTGGAGTTATGAGTGTACCAACTCTTATGATTTTTAAAAAAGGTGAACGAGTAGCAACGAAAAATGGTTATATGCCAAAGGAGTTATTAGTTAACTGGCTCAATGAACATAAATAGATGTGACAAAGTCATATCTTTTATTTTGAATATTGAGTAAAAAATGAGGATTTATGTTATAATTAGTTAGGTGATTCCATGCAACGATATTTCGCAAAAGAAAAAAATAATAATCAATTAATACTTAATAATGATGATTTTTATCATATTAAAACAGTTATGAGAATGAAAGAAAATGACCGAATAGAAGTAGTCTATAATAAAATATTATATTTATGTACTCTTGGAAGTTCTAATTTAGAAGAAATTAATATTGTTAAAGAACTTGAGCATAATATCGATAATAGGGTGAACATAACATTAATTATTCCATTACTTAAAGAACAAAAAATGGATTTGATTTTTCAAAAGGCAACTGAATTAGGTGTTAATAAAATTATTCCTATAATAATGGAAAGAAGTATTATAAATATTGATAAAAACAAATTTAATAAAAAAAGGGAACGTTGGAATCGTATTTGTAAAGAAGCCAGTGAACAATCAAAGAGAATTGATGTACCAATAATTACTGATTTAAAAAAATTAAAAGATTTAGACAAGTTAGAAGGACTTAAACTTGTTTGCAGTACATCTAAAGATATTATGAGTGTTAAAATGTGTTTGAAAAACAATGATAAGTGTGATAGAATAAATATAGTAATTGGCCCTGAAGGTGGTATTACTGAAAATGAGGAAAAAATATTGGTTAGCCTTGGTTTTAATAGGGTAACACTCGGTAACAGAATCTTACGTGTTGAAACTGTACCAATGGTTATTTTAAGTATAATTAATTATGAATTTATGGAGTGATTTTATGATTATTGAATATTTAGTGAATATGAGTAATAGTGAAAAAATATATCTTTCAATTGTTATAGTTTTAATTATAGCACTTATTTTATTTTTCTTTAAAACAAGAAGTCATTCTAAATTAAGGGCTATACCAAAAGTTGAGCCAATTAAAAAAATAGAAATCTCAAAACCTATAACAGACACTAAAGAACCTCTTGTAACCAGTGAAGAAGTAAATAAAAGGGAAGTAGTTAAAGAAAGTAATAAAATGGAACTAGATAATGTTCTTGACCAAATGCGCAACAATTTAATTGAACAACAAGAAGTATCAGTTAAAACTTTTGAAGATGAGCAAGAAGAAAAATCAATTATTAGTTACCAAGAGTTATTAAGTGTTAATGAAGAGGGTCCTAAAATTGAAAAAGATGAAATTAATAAAGAAAAATCTTATATAGATACTAAATTAAATAGGAGTTTTCGCAACTCAGAATTTATTTCTCCAATTTATGGAAGAGTTGATAATGATGCAGAATATCCAACTATTCCTAAATTTAGAAGAGCTAAATTAGGGATTGATGAAGAATATAAAGAACCAATAATTAATGAAGAACCAAAAGTTGAGCCCATTGATGAAATGGATGATATGATTATTGACATTAAAGAAGAAAAACCAATTTCAATACCCGATTTAGAGGAAACAATTAACATTAAAAATTTAAAGGAAGAAATGATTAAAAATGAAAAGTTCTTAAAAACTTTAAGAGATTTTCGTAAAAACTTAGAATAAACCTTTGGTTTATTTTTTTGGAGGTAAAAAATGAAATTTGCAATTGAAACTTTAGGCTGTAAAGTTAACACTTATGAAACAAATGTAATGATAGATTCATTAGAAAACATTGGGTATAATCAAGTTAATTTTAATGATTTATCTGATATATATATAATTAATACTTGTACAGTTACTAATAATGCTGACAGTAAATCAATGAAAATGATTAGGCAAGCAATTAAACATAATCCAGATGCCATTATTGTAGTAGTAGGCTGTTTAGTTCAAACTAATTATGACTTAGTTGATACCATTGATGGTGTTGACATTATTTTAGGGAATGTTCACAAATCTAAAATTGGTGAATATATTCAAACCTTTTTAAAAACTCGTGAATCAATTAAAAAAATAGAAGATATTTGTAATGTAGAATTTGAAGAAATGCAACTAAATAATTTTAATAAAACAAGAGCTTTTGTAAAAATACAAGATGGATGTAATAATTATTGTTCATACTGTATTATTCCTTTTGCTAGAGGTAATGTTCGTAGTAAAAAACCTGAAGTAGTAACTAATGAAATAAAAGAATTAATTAAAAATGGTCATCAAGAAATAGTTTTAACGGGAATTCACACAGGTTCTTATGGTGTTGATTTAGATAATTATTCATTATCCAAATTATTAACAGAAATAGTAAAAATTGATAACTTATTAAGATTAAGAATTTCATCAATTGAAATTACTGAATTAAGTGATGAATTTATGAACATATTAAAAAATAATGAAGTATTGGTAGATCATATGCATATACCGTTACAATCAGGCTCAAATAAAATATTAAAACTAATGAATAGAAAATATGGTATTAAATATTTCGTTGATAAGATAGATAAATTACATAGTATAAGACCAAACATGCTAATAACTACAGACGTTATAGTTGGTTTTCCAAATGAAACAGAAGAATTATTCAAAGAAACTATTGATACAATAAAAACAATAAATTTTGCTAAAATTCATGTTTTCCCATATTCAAAAAGAGAGGGAACAGCAGCCGCTAAAATGAATAATCATGTTGATCCAGTTACTAAAAAGAAAAGAACTAGGGAATTATTAAAATTATCAAAAAAATTAGAAGTAGAAACAATGAATAAGTATTTAAACAAAACATTGGAGTTTATTCCAGAAATTTATAAAGATGGTTATTTAATAGGGCATGCTGGTAATTATTTATCAATTAAATCAGAAGGACCAAAAGAATTATTAAATAAACAAGTAAAAGTTCTAATTAAAGAAATCAAATACCCACATTTAGTTGGCGTTCTAATTGACATCAATGCTTGACAAGATTACCTTAAAATAGTATATTTGATTTAGAAAGAGGGATATTATGAATTATCAAAAATCATTAAATAAAAGTACTAATAAAAAGAAAATTAGAATTGGTTCTAAAAATTATATTTTAGATACTAAAAAATTTAAAAAGTTTAAAATGAATATTTTAGCAATTACAACATCAGTCGCTCTAACTATTACTGCTTATGGATTAGTTAAAGATAATGTTAAGTTTCACTTTGAAAAAGAAAATATTAATTTTAATGTTGTTGAACAAATGCAAGAAAGTGGTTATCAAGCATTCCCAGTAGATGGTGATTGGAATTATCGTTATGATAAATTAGATAACATCGATGCTTTTGATTTACTAATTTATATGGGTGCTGATGATGCCTTAGATGTTATACAATATCGTGGTTATGAATCATGGGAAGATTTAGCGCAAAAAGAGGGTTACGAAGATAAGTATGAATGGTATAATGCTCAAAAAGAAGAAGTTATTAATAAAGACACTAAAACTAGAGGAGGAAAGTAATGAAATCTTTAGAAATAGGAGAAATGTTAACTTTAGATGATGAGATTGAATATGTTGTTATGAGTCGATTAAGTCATAATAACAAAAATTATATATTGTTTTCTAACTTAGATAATCCCGAAGAAATATTAGTTAGAATTGAAGAATTTGAAAATGATGAATTATATTTATGTGGACTTGAAGATAGTAAAGAATTCGATGAAGTTCTAAAACTATTTGGAGAACAAATTAAAAATTGAAAACTAATAAGCATTTCCTAGTGGAATGCTTTTTTTTATGATAAAATACTAATGGGTGGTAAAGTGAAATCATATATCAAAGGAACATATAGTAAAACAATATTTAAAAGTGATAATGGATACATTATTGGACTTTTTAAAATAAAGGAAACAAATATTGATAACTTAGAAAATAGTATTGATAGAACAATAACGTTTACAGGGTATTTTCATGATTTAACTGAAGGAGATCCATATATATTTTATGGTGAGGAAGTTCGGCATCCAAAATATGGAGATCAATTTAAAGTGATTAACTATGACCGAGTAAAACCAGAAGGTAAAGATGGAATGATTGAATTTTTATCAAGTGAACTTTTCCCCGGAGTTGGTGCTGTTACTGCAACATCTATTGTAAATACTTTAGGTGACAATGCTTTAGATAAGATAATAAGTGATGAATCATGTTTAAAAACGGTTCCAAAATTATCAAAAAAATTAATAAATATGATTTATGAAAATTTAATTCAATATGAAGAGAGTCATAAAACTATAGTTGCCCTTTGTGACATGGGATTTGCAATGAAAGATGCTTTAAGTATTTATAATGTATATGGAAGTAATACTATAAATTATTTAGAGCATAATATATATTGTGTAATAGATGATATTCCAAGTATTTCATTTGTAAAAGTAGATCAAATGGCTAGAATTATGGATATAGATCCAACTAATGAAAATAGGGTAAAAGCAGCTATTATATATTTAATAGAAATGATTACTTTTTCTACTGGAGATTCTTATTTGGAATATGAAATATTGAAAGTAGAACTTGAAAAATTTTTAAATATAGGTATTACTGATGAAATATTAAATGAATATTTTAATGATTTAGAAATGGAACTTAAAATAGTTATTGATAATAATAAATATTATTTATATGATTTATATGAGGCTGAAAGTAATATTGTAGAAACCATAAAATTTTTAAAGTTTAAATCTAGTGATAACTACAAAAACATTGAAGAAAGAATTGATAAATTAGAGCAACTTCATGATATTACTTATAATGAAATGCAAAAAAAGGCCATTATTACAGCTTTAGAAAATAATGTATCTATAATAACTGGTGGTCCAGGAACAGGTAAAACAACTATTATTAAGGTTATTGTGGACTTATATAAAATTCTTAATAAACTTAATGATGAAGAATTAACTAATCATTTAGCACTCCTTGCCCCAACAGGTCGAGCTAGTAAAAGAATGAGTGATTCAACTATTTTACCAGCCATGACTATTCACCGCTTTTTAAAATGGAATAAAGATACTGATCAATTTGCGGTTAATGAGTATAATAAAGATAATAGTAAATTAGTTATTATTGATGAATCTAGTATGGTTGATATAATGCTTTTAGATAATCTTTTTAAAGGATTAACCAAAGGAATCAAGTTGGTCTTAGTTGGTGATTATCATCAATTGCCAAGTGTTTCACCTGGTCAAATATTAAAAGATTTAGTGATTAGTCAAAAAATTGAAACAGTTGAATTAGATTTATTATATCGTCAAAGTGAAGATTCTTATATTCCAATATTAGCTAAAGAAATTAAAGATGGGGAATTGTTACCAACAACATTTTCAAATCATAGTGATTATCAGTTTAGAAAGTGTCCCTCAAATAGCATCACTAACTATTTAAAGGGCGTTTTAGAAGAGTTAAAAGACAATGGTTATGATTATAACTCTTTTCAAATTATGGCTCCAATGTATCGTGGAATAAATGGCATAGATAATTTAAATAAGGAATTACAAAAAGTTTTGAATCCTCCTAGTAAAGATAAAACAGAATATATTTTTGGTAATATAACTTTTAGGGTCAATGATAAAGTTATTCAATTGGTTAATGTTCCAGATCAATTTGTTTATAATGGAGATATTGGTCTTATTAAACAGATTAATCATTCGTCATATAGTAAGAGCAAAAAAACAGAAATTTTAGTTGATTATGATGGTAATATTGTGACGTATTATCCACAAACATTTATTCAATTAAGACATGCTTTTGTTATTTCAATTCATAAAGCTCAAGGTAGTGAGTTTCCAGTTGTGATAATTCCAATGTGTCTTCATTATCAAAGAATGTTATATCGTAAACTTATTTACACAGGAGTTACTCGTGCGAAAGATAAATTATATATTATTGGGGAACCAGATGCATTTGCTTTTGCTATTAAAAATACAAATGAATATGACCGTAAAAGTGATTTAATCAATAAAATTATGAATAATTTATAAAAAAAGATAAAAACTATTAATGTATGTTTATCATACAAATCATATTTTTTAGCTAAGAAGGTGATATAATGAAATTAGGTAAAAATCTAGCACTTATGTCAATGGGTGCAGCAGCAGTTTTGGCATATCAGAAATACAACAAACCAGTAAAAAAACAATTTGAAAAAGTAGTCGATAAAACGATGAAAAAGGCAGAAAATAAGCTAGAAGATATGAACTAATA
>JAQVMY010000061.1 GCA_028703405.1 Bacilli bacterium | reverse complement strand
AAATTTATAGAGATTAAAAAATGACTATGATATAATATTAATAGTGGTGATAATATGGTACAAAAAAGAATGAGTGAACTTATCCAATTAATTAATAAAGCTAATCATGACTACTATATTTTGGATAATCCAACTATTAGTGATCAAGAGTATGATAGATATATGCAAGAACTTATTAATTTGGAAGAAAAGCATCCAGCGTCTATAAGTGTTAATAGTCCAACTAAGCGAGTTGGTGGAAAAGTAATTGATCAATTTTTTAAAGTAGAGCATCAAACCCCGATGTTAAGTTTAGGAAATGTTTTTAACGAATCAGAAATCATTGCTTTTGATCAAAGAATTAAAAAGGAAATCTCAAATCCTAAATATGTCTGTGAACTAAAAATAGATGGTTTAGCCGTTTCGTTAATCTATAAAAACGGAAAATTAGTAAAAGGTGTAACTAGAGGAGATGGAACAGTTGGGGAAGATGTTACCCACAATGTTGTAACGGTTAGAACTATTCCATTGCAACTTAATGAGCCTGTGGATATTGAAGTCCGAGGGGAAATATATATGAGTAAGGAAGCCTTTAGTAACCTGAATAAGGAAAGAGAACAAGAAAACTTAATTCTGTTAGCGAATCCCCGTAATGCGGCGGCGGGGAGTATTCGTCAATTAGATTCCAAAGTCGCTGCTAAAAGAAAGTTAGATTGTTTTGTTTATCATGTTCCAAATGCTAGTATATATAATATAATAAGCCATTATGAAACTATCAAATATATGGAAAAACTAGGATTAAATGTTAATCCCAATATTAAAAAAGTTAATAATATTGAAGAAGTTTTAGAGTTTGTGAAATACTGGGATTCAAATCGTGAAACCTTGCCTTATGAGATAGATGGAATTGTTATCAAACTTGATAGTATTAATCAACAAATAGAACTTGGTTATACTGCAAAACATCCAAAATGGGCGACTGCCTATAAGTTTAAAGCTATGGAAGCTACAACTAAAATAATAGATATTATTTTTACAATAGGAAGAACTGGGCAAGTAACCCCAAATGCTGTTTTAGAACCAGTTAGGGTAGACGGGTCAGTTGTATCTAAAGCAACACTTCATAATGAAGATTATGTTATAAATCGTGATATTAAAATTAATGATATAGTTGTAGTTAGGAAAGCTGGCGATGTCATTCCTGAAGTTGTCAATCCTGTTATGGAAAGAAGAGATGGAACTGAAGTTAATTTTAAAATGATTAGTAATTGTCCAATTTGTAATAGTGATTTAGTTAGACAAGATAATATGTCGGCTTATTACTGTTTAAATGAAAATTGTGATGCGAAGCGCCAAGAAGGACTAATTCATTATGTTAGCCGCAAGGCCATGAATATTGAGGGTTTTGGAGATAGAATTATTGAAGACTTTTATAACTTAGGATATTTAAAAAATATTAGTGATTTCTATGTGTTACACAATCACAAAGAAGAATTAATGGAATTAGAAGGTTTTGGGGAAAAAAGTATTAATAATTTACTAACAAATATAGAAGATAGCAAAAACAATTCCTTAGAAAAACTTTTATTCGCCCTAGGTATTAGATATGTTGGTAGTAAGACCGCAAAAATAATAGCTAGTTACTTTAAAAATATTGACAAATTAAAAGTAGCTAATTATGATGATTTGATTAATATTGAAGAAATTGGTGAAGTCATTTCTAATAGCATTATAGATTATTTTAGTAATGAAGATAATTTAAAATTAATTGACAAATTAAAAGAACATAATATAAATATGAATTATTTAGGACAGGATAAAATGGATAATGAAATATTTAGTAATAAAAAGTTTGTTTTAACTGGTACATTATCAAATATTACCAGAGATGAAGTTAAAGAATTAATTGAAAAATATGGAGGAACGGTTGTTAACAGTGTTAGTAAGAAAACAGATATTGTAATTGTGGGTGATAATCCAGGCAGTAAATATGAAAAGGCTAAAGAATTAGATATAACTGTTTGGGATGAGTTCAAATTTAACGAAATTCTAAAAGAGATATAGTTTTGCAAAATAAAAAAGGTGGTAAATAAGGTGGACTTTTATCATCTTTTATATTATAATAAAAAGCAATTTTACTTGGAGGTGACTATTATGAAAATGAATTTACCCGTAGTATTACTTAAAGGTCTTGTCCTATTACCAAACAATGAAATTCGTTTGGAATTTGATGGAACTGTAAGTAAAAATGTATTAGATGTTGCTGAATTATTTCACGATAATAATATACTAGTTATAAGTCAAGAAAATTTATTAGAAGAAATACCCAAGATTAATGAATTACCAAGAATTGGTTCAATAGCAAAAATCATTCATAAAATTGAATTACCAAATGGTAATGTTAGGGTTGTAATAAAAGGTAAAAATCGTGGAAAAGTTCACGAATATTTAAATCTAAGTCAAGGATCTGATGTATTAGAAGCCATTGTTAGTGAAATTATAGAAACCTCAATAAATGAAAATGAGGAAATAATATTAACTAATAAACTATATCGTGAAGTTGAAGAATATATTAAAGGAATCCCTTATATTAGTAACAATATTTTAGGAACCGTTGAAAATATAAATTCTTTATCAGAAATGACTGATGTTTTAGCATCGTTTTTACCAATTAAGTTGGACAGAATTCAAGAGTATTTATATACTGATGATGTTAAAAAAAGAGCAACTATGATTTTAGAAGATATATATGATGGTAAAAAAATATATGATATTGAAAAATCAATTGAACAAAAGGTTAAAACAGAAATTGATAGTAATCAAAAAGAATATTTGCTTAGAGAAAAACTTAAGGCTATTAAAGAAGAACTTGGAGATATTTCATCAAAAGATGATGAAATTGAAAAACTTAAGGAACAAACAAAGAAACTGGATGCACCCGAAAAAATTATTGAAAGACTAAATTCTGAGATTTCAAGATATGAAGGACTTTCACAGACTTCCCCAGAAGCTAATATTGTTAGAACTTATGTTGATTGGTTATTAAATTTACCATGGAATGTTCACACGTTAGACAATGAAAATTTAAAAGAAGTAAGAAAAAAATTAGATGAATCACATTATGGACTTGAAAAAGTTAAAATTAGAATTGTTGAATACTTAGCCGTTAAACAAATGACTAATAGTCTAAGAAGTCCGATTCTTTGTTTAGTTGGTCCACCAGGGGTAGGAAAAACTAGTTTAGCTTTTAGTATAGCATCTGCCATTAATCGTAATTTTGTTAAAATGTCAGTTGGAGGAGTTCATGATGAATCGGAAGTTATTGGACATCGTCGTGCTTATATAGGAGCAAGCCCAGGAAGAATTATTCAATCTTTAAAGAAAGCAAAAAGTTCTAATCCAGTCTTCTTAATTGATGAAATTGATAAAATGACTAAAGATTTTAAAGGTGATCCAGCTAGTTGTTTACTAGAAGTTTTAGACCCTGAACAAAATAAATACTTTAGTGATAATTATATTGAAGAGGATTATGATTTATCTAATGTAATGTTTATAGCAACTGCAAATTATATTGATGATATACCTGAGGCTCTACAAGATCGTTTAGAAATTGTACGTTTATCTGGATATACAGAATTCGAAAAACTTGACATTGCTAAGCGTCATTTAATTGCAAAAATATGTAATGAACATGGATTAAAACCTTCTAAAATATATTTTAGTGATGATATAATACTTCACATCATTAGAAGTTACACTAAAGAAGCTGGTGTTAGAGAACTTGAAAGACAACTATCTAATATTGTTAGAAAAATTGTAGCTGATATTGTTATTGATAATGTTGAAAAAGATAAATATCGAATTAATATTAAATTAGTTACTAAGTATTTAGGAAAAGTAAAATATAAAATTCATGAAATTAATAAATTATCCAAAGTTGGTGTTGTTAATGGACTAGCTTATACTAGTTTTGGTGGTGATACTTTACCAATTGAAGTTAATTACTATGAAGGTAAAGGTAATCTTGTTTTGACTGGTTCATTAGGTGATATTATGAAAGAGAGTGCTCATATCGCGCTTAGTTACATCAAATCTAATTATAAATATTATGGAATTGATTATGATAAATTAACTAAAAATGACATTCATATTCACGTACCAGAAGGGGCAATACCTAAAGATGGGCCAAGTGCTGGAATTACTTTAACAACCGCTTTAATTAGTGCTTTTACTAGTAAAGAAATACCTGCTAATTTAGCCATGACCGGAGAAATTACATTAAGAGGGAATATTTTACCAATAGGTGGTCTTAAAGAAAAAAGTATTGGTGCTAATCGGAATGGTATTAAAAAAATAATTATCCCATATGAAAATCTTAGCGATTTAGAAGAAATCCCTAATGAAATAAAAGATAATATAGATTATATTGCTGTTAAAAATTATGAAGAAGTAATAAATGCCATTAATGAAGAAAAAGTAATAAGTAAAGTTTAATAAATGACTTTACTTTTTTCATATTTATAAAACTTATTCATATAATTAAATGAAATAGAGAGGGTGATATTTTTGAAAAAAATAATTCCATTTAAAAAAGAAATTATTTTTAAAACTAATTTATCAGAAATAACAAGTATCTCGCTTGAGCATACTTTACAAGTTGATAAAGGTAATATGGTAACTGGGGAATTCATTGTTAGTGGGGACTACAAGATGGTTGATACAAGTGTTAATGTTGAGTCTTTCTCTTTTAACATACCATTTGAGGTGAGTATTGATGATAAATATATAGTTGATAATGTAGTAGTTGATATATATGACTTTTATTATGAAATAATTAATAACAATGTTTTATCACTTAATATAGAAGTTATTATTGATCGCTTGGAAGAAAAGCCATTAATAGAAGAATCTGAGCCAATAGAAGAGCCAAAAACAGAAGAAGACGATAAAGAAGAATTTGATGATAGGGATACTGATGAAGAGGATATTGAATATAGCGAAAAAGAATTACCTGAAGATAGAGAAGGAGAACCGCTGTTGGAGGAAAATCGTCAAGAAGAAATAACTAATTCTTTGTTTGATAATTTTGATAGTAGAAGCGAAACTTATACTACTTATAAAATATATATTGTAAGAGAAGGGGATACACTAGATTTATTAATTCAAAATTATGGGATTAGTAAAGAAGAATTAGCTGTGTATAATAATATTAACGAATTAAATATTGGTGATAGATTAATTATTCCAACTACTGCACAAACGGATGAAGCGAATTAATAATACACTTGAAAAATATGATTTAAAACCCCAACGTTATCAATTTATTGGTAAAGCAATAGTTATTGATACGGATGATGGGAAATATGTTTTAAAACCTAAAAATAGAAATATTAATAGTGATATTTTCCACTATCTAGATTCTAGAAGCTTTAATTATTATCCTAACATTTTAAGTTCGTGGGATGATGATTATGAAATAACTGAATATTTAGAGGAAGTAAGAATGCCAGATGATCAAAAAATGCTTGACATGGTTAATTTAGTTAGTTTATTACACAATAAAACAACTTATTATAAAGAAGTAGATGAATCTGACAATAAGGAGATATATGAAGATATAACTAATAACATAGAATATTTATATGGTTATTATAATGATCTAGCAACTTATATTGAAACAAAAGTATATATGAGTCCATCTGAATACACACTTATTAGAAATATTTCAAAAATATATTCTGCGCTAATGTTTTGTAAAAAGGAAATAGAAGATTGGTATAAATTAATAAAAGAAAAAAGAAAACAACGATTTGTTGTTTTGCATAACCACCTAGAAATTGATCATTTTATTAAAAATAGGAGTTCCTATCTAATTAGTTGGGATAAAGCTAAAGAAGGGATTCCAATTTATGATATATACAAATTATATAAAAGACATTGCTTGGATTATGAATTTTCTGAAATTCTAAAACATTATGAAAAAAGTTATCCCCTTTTAGAAGAAGAAAGAAAATTATTATTTATACTAATATCTTTACCTGACATAATAGAACTAAATGGTAGAGAATATGATGTTTGCAGAGAAGTAAGTAAGAAGATAGATTGTATATATAAAACTGACAAATTAGTATTACCTTATTATTCTAGCAAAATAAAGAATTAATAAAATAATAATTAATAAGGTAATAAGAGTAAATAAATTTTTAAAAATAAAAATAGCAACAAATATAATAAATATATATTTAAGAATTTCTTGTAATCTTTCAGGCATATTATCACCTAATATAGTTTATTCAAAATTTAAAATATCGAATAGGTGATAATTTAATAAAACTCATATCTAAAAAATATGAGTTTTTTGATAAAATAGAATGTCTTGAATTGAAAAAAAGTTAAAAAAATGTTATCCTATTAATATAACAATTAAAGATAATAATAATCGTAGTAAGGAAGATTTAATGAAAAAAAGAAAACCTAAATATATAAATATATTAATTGCAATACTTATTGTTATAACAATTGTATTTAGTGCATTCTTATTTCTAAATAAAGAAGAAACAATGATTGATTTAAAAAGTAAAACAGTTGAGGAAATAAGAGAATATGC
>JAQVMY010000060.1 GCA_028703405.1 Bacilli bacterium | reverse complement strand
GGTGCTATACTGGTAGTTGATGCTGCACAAGGTATACAGGCTCAAACATTGGCTAACCTTTACCTAGCCCTTAATAACGACCTAACAATTATTCCTGTTATTAATAAAATTGATTTGCCTAATGCTGATCCCGGTCGTGTTAAGAAGGAATTAATTGATTTATTAGGATTTAGTGAAGATGAAATATTGTTGGTAAGTGCGAAAGCAGGTATTGGAATTCAAGAATTAGTTGAAGCTGTTATTGAGAAAGTTCCAGCACCGATAGGTGATAAAGACGCTCCAACTCAGGCTTTAATATTTGACAGTTATTATGACGCTTATCGTGGAGTTGTGCCTTTAGTTAGAATTATTAACGGTAAAATAAAAATTGGTGATAATGTTATGATGATGGCTAATGGAAATCATTATAATGTAATAAATTTAGGGGTTTATAGTCCGTATGAGGTAAAAAAGGAAGAACTAGTTGCTGGGGAAGTTGGATTTTTGAGTGCTAGTATTAAAAGCATTGAAGATGTTAAGGTAGGGGATACTGTAACTTTAGTAGATAACCCTACTGATAAACCATTACCAGGATATAAACCAATGAAACCAATGGTCTTTTGTGGGTTGTATCCAATTGAAACATCAAAATATACGGAATTACGAGAGGCTTTAGAAAAACTTAAATTAAATGATGCTGCTTTAGAATTTGAACCTGAAACTTCAAAAGCATTAGGTTTTGGATTCCGTTGTGGCTTTTTAGGACTACTACATATGGAAATAATTGAAGAGAGAATTGAACGGGAATTTAACATTGACTTAATTGCTACTTCACCATCAGTTATTTATGAAATTAAAAAAACAGATGGTAGTGTTATTATAATTGATAGCCCAGCTAAGATGCCAGACCGAGTTAAGATTGAAGATATTAAAGAACCTTATATTCGTACAAATATATTTGTTCCAAGTGAGTATATTGGGTCAATTATGGAGTTGTGCCAAAATAAAAGGGGTAATTATATATCAATGGAATATGTTGATCAGACGAGAGTTAATATCCATTATGAGATTCCATTATCAGAAATTGTATATGATTTTTTTGAAAAACTAAAATCAAGTACTAAAGGCTACGCATCATTTGATTATGAATTGGTTGGATATAAAAGTAGTAATTTAGTTAAAATGGATATTTTACTTAATAATGAACCAGTTGATGCCTTAAGTATTATTGTTCATAAAGATTTTGCTTATAAACGTGGAAAGATAATTGTTGAAAATTTAAGAAAACTTATTCCTAGACAACAATTTGAAGTTCCAATTCAAGCAGTAATTGGTAGTAAAGCCATTGCTAGAGCTGATATTAAGGCAATGAGAAAAAATGTTTTAGCTAAATGTTATGGTGGAGATGTAACACGCAAAAGAAAGTTATTAGAAAAACAAAAGGAAGGTAAGAAACGTATGAAAATGGTTGGTAGTGTTGAAATACCCCAAGAAGCCTTCTTATCAGTCCTTAGTTTAGACGAAGATTAGGAGAGATATTGTGAAAAGAGTACGGACAAGATTCGCGCCATCACCAACTGGATATATGCATGTTGGGAACCTAAGAAGTGCGATATTTGGATATTTAGTAGCTAAGCACTATGACGGAGATTTTTTATTAAGGATAGAAGATACGGATCAAACAAGACAAGTTGAGGGTGCTGTGGAGTTTATTTATAATACTTGCAATTTGTGCGGACTAGTTCCTGATGAAGGACCTATGAATAGTGGAAATTATGGGCCTTATACCCAAAGTGAAAGACTACCTATTTATAAAAAATATGCTGAACAATTAGTAGAAATGGGACAAGCTTATTATTGTTTTTGTGATGAAGAAAGATTAGATGAAATAAGAAAAATAGCAGATTCTAATAAGATAGCATTCCTTTATGATGGTCATTGTAAAAAATTAACAAAAGAAGAAATCGACGAAAAAATTGCTAATGGTGAAAAATATGTAATTAGACAAAAAATGCCTAAGGAAGGATTAAGCATTTATCATGATGTTGTATATGGTGAAATGACTTTTGAAAATAAATTGTTAGAAGATCAAATTTTATTAAAGTCAGATAATTTTCCGACTTATAACTTTGCAAATGTTGTTGATGATCACTTAATGGAAATTAGTCATGTTATAAGAGGAAATGAGTATTTAACTTCAACCCCTAAATATAATCATTTATATGATGCATTTGGATGGGAAAAGCCTGTTTATATTCATTTACCAATGGTTGTTGATTTCGATATGAAAAAATTAAGTAAACGTCATGGGGCATCTTCATTTATGGATTTATATGATAGTGGATATTTACCAGCAGCTGTTGTTAACTATCTATCATTATTAGGATGGAGTCCTGAAACAACTGATGAAATTTTTAGTCTAGAAGAATTAATTAAGATTTTTGATCCTGCAAGAATTAATAAATCTCCAGCAGTATACGATGTTAAAAAACTTAATTGGGTTAATGCTCATTATATAAAGAAATTAGAACTAGATGAATTATTAAAAATTACAGTTCCTCATTTAAAAGAAGCATATGATTTATCTGATAAAACAGATGAATGGGTTAATCATTTAGTTAAAATTTATCATAATCATATTTCATATGGAAAAGAAATTATTGAAGTAACTGATTTATTCTTTAAGAAAGATATTTCTTTAGATGATGAATGTAAAGAATTTATGAAAGATGAAACAGCCAAAGAAGTAGTATCTACATTTGCTAAACATATTAAAAAAATTAATGATTGGAATATGGATAATATCGTATCTGCCATTAATAATACTAAAGAAGAACTTAGTGTTAAAGGTAAAATGTTATATATGCCAATTAGAATAATGGTTAGTGGTCAAATGCATGGTCCAGAATTACCAGATACAATTTATCTACTTGGTAAAGAAACAGTGATTAATAGATTAAATAATTAAATAAAATTGAAATTATATTTAGCACATCATGTTGTATGTGCTTTTTTCATTTTTTCTTTAGCAATATCTATTTTAGTTTGTATAGTTTTGGGTGATAATAACTCATAATTCATTTTTAATTTTCCTCTTTCATTTAGTCACCTCAGTGACATAATATATATTATCATGGGACATTTTCCAAAGTTACTATTATCACAAGTTAATCACAAATTGCGCTATTAATAAAAATATAAGTTTGACACTTAAAATATTCTGTGTTATAATTCTTTTCAATGGCAGGGAAGTAGCGAGTAATATTAAAACTATATCAAAGAGAGTTGACAAAGGTGAGAGTCAATATAATAGTTAATATGAAAAACACTATGGAGCTATATATTTGAAATAATAGTAGAATATATCGTATATATGCGTTAAATATTTAAGGTAATTATAATTAATTACAAACTAAGGTGGTACCACGTAATCACGTCCTTATATTTTTAAGGATGTTTTTTTTATAGGAGGAATAATATGATAAGTAAAAAAGAATTAGAAAAATGTGCTAGAAGTTTAATGCTTAATATTGATGAAAAAGAGTACGAGATGTTGATTAAGGAGTTAATTGTAATTTTAAAAGAAATAGAGTCTTTTGAAAAAATTGATGGTCTAATAGATGTTGAGCCAATGACTTTTCCTTTTGTTACTTATAAGAACGAACTTAGAGAAGATTGCGCAACTGATTCTTTAGATATTAATGATGTTTTAAAAAATACTAATCAATCATATCTTGATCAAATTAAGTTACCAAAGGTGGTGGAATAATGAAAAAAAATGTTATTGAATTACACTCAACTGATTTATTAAAAATAATTGAAAAAGCAAAAAAATATCATGATCAATTTAATATTTTTGAAACAATTATTGCTGATGCTTCTGATAAAAAAAATATTGGGTCTTTATCTGGAATTCCATATGTATTAAGTGATAATATTTCTACTTCAGATATTCTTACTACTGGTTCTTCTAATATACTAAAAGATTATATTCCTGTCTATGATGCGACCATATATAAAAAATTAAAAGAGGAGGGCGCTGTATTAATTGGTAAAACAATTATTGATGAATTAGGACTTAGTAACACTGGAATGTATAGTCATATAGGTATGGTTAAAAACCCTGTTGATAAAACCAGAATTATTGGTGGATCGTCTTCAGGAAGTGCAGCAGCAGTTGCTAGTGGGTTAGTCCCCTTTGCAATTGGAAGTGATACCTTAGGCGATGTTAGAAAACCAGCTGCATATAGTGGAATAGTTGGATTTAAACCAACTTATGGAAGAATTTCAAGACATGGTGTATTTGCTTTTGCTTCTAGTTTTGACACAGTAGCAATCTTCACTAATTCAGTAAAAGATTCTGCTTTAATTACTAGTATTTTAAAAGGACAAGATGAATTTGATATGACTACTCTTGTTGACGATAACTTAGATTATATCGCAACTTTAAATGATGATATTAAAGGTAAAAAACTATTTTATTTTAAGGATATTTGTGATTCTAGTTTTTATAAAGATAATAAAGAACTTACTGAGATATTAAAAAATTATGAATTAGTAATTAAAAAGTGTAAAGAATTAGGATTCATTGTAGAAGAAATTGATTTTGATAAAGAATTATTATCGTTAATTTCACCAGTATCTAAGATAATTGCTTATTCAGAAGCTACTAGTAATACAGCCAATCTTACAGGTATACCATTTGGGGAACGTGGTAAAGGAGCAGATATAGAAGAACTTATAACTGATGCTAGAACAAAAGGTTTTTCTAATGTTACTAAAAAACATTTAATAATGGGAAACTATTTTCTACAAAAAGAAAATCAAGAACAACTATTTTTTAATACTGGTAGAGTTAGAAGATTATTAGTTGATAAAATAAATGAGTTGTTTACTGTATATGAAGGACTAATTCTTCCAACAACAGGCTCAATTGCGCCTAAACTAGATAGTAATTTAAATGAAAATTTCGAATTGATTTTGGATAACTTTTTAGCACTTGCTAACTTTGGTGGTTATCCTAGTATAACTATTCCAAGTGGCGTAGTAGATGGAATGCCTGTTGGGATTAATATTATGGGTTCTCAAATGAATGATTCGTTAGTATTAAATATTGCTTATAAATTAGAACAAGTAATTGGATTTGAAAAAGATATGGAAGGTGATAGTCATGTATAAGGTAATTATTGGTTTAGAAGTTCATTGTCAACTTAAGACAAATTCTAAAAATTTTTCTTCTGCCAAAAATACATTTTCTGAAAAACCAAATACTGACGTTTCACCTGCTGATTTAGGTCATCCTGGAACCTTACCTTACCCGAATAAAGACGCTGTTTATAAGGCTTTAAAAACTTCTTTGGCTCTAAATTGTAATGTTCCTGATGAAGTTATATTTGACCGCAAAAATTATTTTTATCCTGATTTACCTAAAGGTTATCAAATTACTCAAATTACAAAACCAATGGGTAAAAGTGGTTATTTAATGGTAAGAGTCGGTGATGATATTAAACGAGTGGATATTCATCAATTACATTTAGAAGAAGATACTGCGAGTTTAGAGCATTTTCCAAATTTTTCATTACTTGATTATAATCGTAGTGGAATACCGTTAATTGAAATAGTAACGGAACCTTGTATTTATAGTGCGGATGAAGCTGTCGCATTTTTAGAAACGCTTAGAAATGTTTTTCTATATTGTGGTGTTTCAAATGCTGACTCAAAAAAGGGTCAAATGAGATGTGATGTTAATATTTCTGTTATGAAAGATACAGATACGGAGTTTGGAACAAAAGTTGAAATGAAAAATATTAATGCTTTTACTACAGTTAGAAACTCAATAGAATATGAAATAAAAAGACAAATTGAAGTTCTTGAATCTGGTGGGAAAGTTGTTCAAGAAACAAGAAGATATAGTGATGAAGATGGAAAAACACATACAATGCGTGAAAAAGTTGATGCGATTGATTATAAATATTATCTTGATCCAAATATTCCACCAGTTTTATTAAGTGAAGAATATATATCTGACATAAAAAAAGACATACCTATGTTAGAGTTTGATAGAATAAATAAATATATAAATGATTATGAATTATCACTATATGATTCTACCATATTAGCAAAAGATAGATCAGTTGCTGATTATTTCGAGAAAGTTCTTGATTTTGGAGTTGACCCTAAACTAAGTGCAAATTGGATTATTACAGTTATTCTAGGATCTCTTAATAAATTAAAAGTAGGTATTGATGATTTCTTCATAAATCCTAAAATGTTAAGTGATGTAATTAAACTTGTTTCCAATGGTGAATTATCGCAAAACCATGCTAAAACAATTCTTTATAAAGCAATGGATACTTTAAAAAATCCCCTTGAAATTATTCAAGAACAAGGATTAAAACAAATTGATGATAGTAATAAATTAAGACCTTATGTTATTGATTCAATTAATGAAAATAATGATGTTTTAATGGAATATTTAGAGGGGAAAGATTATGTGGCAAACTTTTTTATAGGTAAAGTTATGGCTAAAACTAACCGCCAGGCTAACCCTAAAGTAACTTTAGAAATAATAAAAGAGGAGCTAGAAAAAAGGAGGGGAGAAAATGAAAAAAAATAAATATCGTGATATTTA
>JAQVMY010000003.1 GCA_028703405.1 Bacilli bacterium | reverse complement strand
TTTTCACGACTTGTATTTATGGTTTTTAATGTCCCAGGAATAACTATAACTGCAACGATTCCTAAAATTGCTATTACTGCAAGCAATTCTACTAATGTAAATCCAAATTTTTGTTTTGTCAAATAAATCCTTACAAATCAATTCAATAAGTACTAAAAGTTTAAGTAAAACTTATTATGAACAAAAAGTTTAACTTTTAATTTCTAACTCTTCTTTAGCTTTAGTTTTAATCCTTTGTAAAGCATTATCAATGGCTTTGGGGGATTTATCTAAAATAGAATTGAAAATCTACAGTATAATAGATAATTCTTTAAGTTACACAATATTTATTTAATTGGTATTTTTATCAAATTTTCATATATATAAAAACCTATAAAGATTAATATTCTTTTCTAGAATTTCTTTATAGGTTTTATTTTATTATTTATTTATCCATAATCTTTAATTCATTATTTTCAACATCAATAACAATTGTACTATTTGGTTTAATTTTGTCTATAAGAATATAGTTAGAAATTAATGTTTCAATATGCCTGCTAACATACCTTTTAATTGGACGCGCACCATATGTCTTATCAAAAGAATTATTAACAATATAATCTTTAGCACCTTTTGTTAAATTAATAGTTAAATTTAAATCTTGTAAACGAATTTCTATATCATTTATTATTTTATCTAATATGAAATAAATATTTTCTTTTGTAAGTGATTTAAAAATAATAATTTCATCAATTCTATTAATAAATTCTGGTCTAAATGTTTTATTCAATTCCTTATTAATTAACTCTTCATTGTTATCAATATCTTCTAAAATATATTCACTGCCTAAATTAGAAGTCATAATAATAATGGTATTTTTAAAATCAACTGTTCTTCCTTGTGAATCAGTAATTCGACCATCATCAAGAATTTGGAGCAAAATATTAAATACATCACGATGTGCTTTTTCTATTTCATCAAATAAAACAATGCTATAAGGATTACGCCTAACAGCTTCTGTTAATTGTCCACCTTCATCATATCCAACATAGCCTGGAGGTGAGCCGATTAATCTAGATACTGAGAAACTCTCCATATATTCACTCATATCAATCCTAATCATGTGTTTTTCATCATCAAAAAGTTCATGGGCTAAAGATTTAGCCACTTCTGTTTTACCAACTCCAGTTGGCCCTAAAAAGATAAATGAACCAATTGGTCGATTGGGGTCTTTTATTCCAGTTCTAGCTCTTAATATAGCATCAGTCACAAGTTTAATAGCATTATCTTGACCAATAACTCTTTTTTTCATACTTTCATTTAAATTAAGCAAACGATCACGTTCACTACTAACTACTTTAGTTATTGGAATGTTAGTCCATTTAGAAATTATTTCAGCAATACTATTCTCATCAACAGTGTCACTTAAAATGTGAGATTCATCTTGACTGTATAAATTAGTAAGTTCCTGTTCTAATTTAGGGATTTCACCATGTCGAAGTCTTGCAGCAGTCTCTAAATCATAACGATTTTCAGCTTGTTCTAAATTAAATTTAGAACGTTCTATTTCTTCTTTCTTTTTATTAATTTGTTCATTAATTGATTTTTCTTGTTCCCATGCTAATCTTAATTCTATTTCTTCTTTTTTTAAAATAGCGATTTCGTCTTTCAATTCTAAAACCCTTTTAAGGCTTATTTCATCAGTTTCTTTTTTTAATGCTTCCCTTTCAATTTCAAGTTGCATAATTTCACGGGTTAAGTTATCTAATTCAACTGGTACAGAATTCATTTGGACTTTAATAGTAGCACAAGCTTCATCAATCAAATCAATTGCCTTATCTGGAAGAAAACGATCAGTTATATAGCGATTAGATAAAGTTGCAGCTGAAACTATTGCTTTATCAGATATATTAACGCCATGATAAACTTCAAACCTTTCTTTTAAACCTCTTAAAATAGTAATTGTATCTAAAACATCAGGTTCCTTAATTAAAACCTTTTGAAAACGACGCTCTAAGGCACCATCCTTTTCTATGTATTTGCGGTACTCATTTAAAGTAGTTGCTCCAATACAATGAATTTCTCCACGGGCTAGCATTGGTTTTAACATATTACCAGCATCCATAGCCCCTTCTACTGCACCAGCCCCCACAATCATATGAATTTCATCAATGAACATGATGATTTCACCATTTGATTCAGATACTTCCTTCAAAACCTTTTTTAATCTTTCTTCAAACTCACCTCTGTATTTAGCACCTGCTATAAGCGCGGCCATATCCAATTCCCAAATAACTTTATTTTTCAAAGTATCTGGCACATCACCTTTTACAATTCTTGATGCTAAACCTTCAACAATTGCTGTTTTACCAACACCTGGTTCTCCAATTAAAACAGGATTGTTTTTAGTTTTTCTAGATAAAATTCTAGTAATATTACGAATCTCTTCGTCACGACCAATAACTGGATCAGTTTTTCCATCAATTACACTTTTAACAATATCTCGGCCATATTTTTCTAATACATTTTCTTCTTCAGTTTGTTCATTATTCATTTTATCCCCTCCTTTATATTATATACAAATTATACTTATTATTTTAACACAAAAACTAGCACTTGTCAACATTGAGTGCTAGTTTTTATATTTATCTACTTTTTGATTTAATTTTTTCAAATGATACAACATAACCTTTATTAGTTTCACGTTTAGTACATTCATAACCTAATTTTTGTAATTCAAATGTTCCAACATCATCAACAGTTATACATTGATTAAAAGAAAGACCTAGTTCACACCTATATTTTTGATATAACCATTCTTGGATAATACTATTAATTTGACTTCTATAACCTTCTAGTTGCGCGATTAATTGTTTTTTTATGGAATTTTTTTGTATTTGATCTAAAATATGATATTTATCAAGTGTTTTTTTGTATGCACTTAATAATCGATTCATTTGAGTTAAGTCAACATTTATAACATCAGATACATTATTAAGATAATAATTAACACGTTCTGTTAAAATTTCATAAGATAAAGAATTATATATATACATCAATTCTCGAATATCAGTTTTATTAATTTCATTTGAAATAAAAATATGATTAATGTTTTCTGGCTCTATTTTAGAATAGACATATTTTTCGTCATCATGAAAGCTTTGATTATAAGGTATACCTCTTTCAATACAATAGCTTTTAGTATATTTTGAATCACTGCTATATAACTCATTAACTTCACATACAAAACTTATTCCATTCATAATAAAAGTTGGGAAAGCTGTTCCTCCCTTATCAATAAGTCTAGCATCAACTACCGATATATAATCTTCTAAATTACCACCCTCAAAATTAGATGTTCCTTTAATACCGGCTTTTACCATTTCTTTTTTCGATAAAATTCCATTTTCTAAAACACTACCTAGTTTAAAAAAATCAAACCCAATACTATGAAAACACTCAAAATTTCCGATTTCTGGAGTTGGAAGATTATTTTTATTTACTCTTACCTCTTTTTTATATAAATCATTTATTTCCTTTGATAAACCCATTAACTGTTTTGAAATATCAGTTCTTAGATAACTTTCATCCAAATATGAATTTGAATAATCAAAAAAACGATTTCGGTCTAAAGCATCAGCATCTTTTAAAATATCATATAATTTATAATAACGTTCTACTTCTGTTATTTCATAATCTTCAATAAAACGATCACGATTATCATCACTAACTGAATGACCATCTATAATACCTTTTAAGATATTTAAGTTTTCAACATCTTTATATATAGGATGTTCAACAATCTTTTCTATTTTATAAGAAGCGCAGTAACCATGGAGGGAATCCTCACAATCATTTATTCTTCCAATATCATGATATAAAGCAGCATCAGTAATAATCTGACAATCAACTTCATCTAAATTTTCATGTTTTGCAATTAAATAACAAAATAAAAAAACTTTTTCAGAATGGTAAATACCATGAATTTTACTATTATAAAGCGCTCCTTTTTTTAAATTTGACAACACTTCAGTTATTGTTTTTTTATCTTCAGTAGTTAATTTAACATATTTTTCAATTACGTTATTATTGAATTTTTCGATTTCCTGAATGATTATTGACATTAAAACTCACTTCCTTATTTTTTAGTAATTCCAATGGATTTAATATGTGTGTTTCAGATATTTCAGCATATGTTTTCATAAAGTATTTTAACTCACCAAGTTTTTCCCATGTAGGTTCAAAGTAATACCATTTTCCATTAAATTTTACACTAGTAAGTGCATGATTATATGATGCAACTCTTGGATTTTTTATATCAGTTGCATATACACTAGCTGCATCAATATTTAGAATACGAAGCATAAAGTTCATTAAATTAACATATCCTTCACAGTTTGATTTTCTTAAAATACCAGCATTATAACTACTATGTAGCAATGAAAAATTATTTTTTAAGTGTGGTGGTATATGGTTACTACTAATGTTTGCCTCTAAAAATTGTTTATCTCTAGCAATAATTCCATCATTATCAAATGTAATGTTTTCAATAACATATTGATAAACTTGTTTTATTTTTTCATAGTCATTTATCCGATCTAAATTTTTCTCTTTAATAATGGAATAACATTTTTGAAATAATTTATCAACTTGGTCTGGATTTAACAGAGCAAAATCTGCGAAACCTGTTTTTTCAGCAAATTTTATTTTATTGAAACCTAATTTATATAAATTAGCAAAGGCTTTAGATGCTCTATGAGAGCCTTTAACAATACTGTTATACATATTGATATCTAAAATATTAGTTTTAGCATTATAGGTACTAACAATATATTCATCAATTTTTAATGGACTTTTAACATTAGTCCCATAGATAATTATCTTATCTAATTTTTTTAGTTTCTCTAAATTATTTATTATAGATAAGTTAGGATTATTTATTAAATATAATTTTTTCAGGTTAATTAGTTTTTCTAAATTTATTTTTTCAATGTTAATGTCATTAATTACTTTTAACTCTTCTAGGTTACTAAGCTTTTCTAAATCAGAAAAATCCTTAATATGATTAACTAGTGGGTTGTTTTCTAATTCTATGTATGATGCGAAATTATTATAGTTTTCACTTCTAATTACAATTTTTTTTAAATTAGGGAGTTTATCAATATCATCTAAATTATCAGCACTAGTTATTTCTAACTCTGTTATTTGATTTAATTCATTTTTTGAAAAAAAATTTATATCTTCAACCTTTTTTTCTTTAGAATGTTTATCTAAATAATTTCTAATAATAAATGCTAATGAATAATTAATTTTCATACTATCCCTCCTTTACATCATTTTACAATTTATTTACACTATTTTTTCAGAAAACATATCAATTAATTGATCTAACTTATCAATAACTAGAAACCCTTTACCATTTAATTTGGTTGAAAAACGAACTGAAATTCCATTTTCTGCTTCCCACTCTCTTAAATTACCAGCGTAATCATCTACCAATATTGATCCTTCTGTTTGAACCATTTTGGTTTTTGAAATTACTTTTGGTACCAGAATAACTGTTATATCTTTAAAATATTTACGAATAAAATGAACTTTTTCAACAGCCTCATCTAACGAATTAATGTGGGTTAAAATTGATACATCAAATAATTTAGTATCAAGTATCTTATAAATACAATTTATACTATCATTAATTTGTGGAGTATCAATTAATAATTGTTTCCAGTTTAAATTTTTATAAAAATTTAAAACTTCTTCATTATTTGCAAAATCAATATTTTCTTTTTTCATAATCTCGTAAGTAGTTGTAATTGTATCCAAAATTACACCATCAAAATCAATATATAAATTAATCATTTAACACCTCTTGAATTATATTATAGCATGCTTTATTGTTTAATAAACAAAAAAATAATCATGATTGATTATTTTAATACATCTATTAATTCAGCCTTCTTCATTGTTGAATAACCAGAAATAGCTTTTTCTTTTGCTAATTCACGTAATTCTACAACTGTTAATTTTGACAAATCTGATGTTTCCTCTTTTTCTTTTACTTCAGTTTTTGGTGTTTCTTTTACTACAGTTTTCTCATGAATAGCTGTTGCTTTACCATTAAGAGCATCATTTGCTGCTTTAACTAAATTAGTAAAATGTTCTGGATTAGCAATTGCTATTTCAGAGAGCATTTTACGGTTTACTGCAATACCAGCTTTATTTAATCCATTAATAAACTTTGAATAACTTATATTATTTTCACGACATGCTGCATTTATTCTAGTAATCCATAATTTTCTAAAATCTCTCTTTTTTTGTCTTCTATCTCTATATGCATAACTTAATGAATGCATAACTTGTTCTTTTGCTGTACGATATAAACGATGTTTACTTCCAAAATATCCTTTAGCTAGTTTTAATACTTTTTTACGACGAGCACGATGAATCGTACCACTTTTAACTCTTGGCATAACTTTCCTCCTTTAATACTATTTAATTAAATCTTTTACTCTTTTATAATCTGCTTCACTTAATAATGAACCTTTTCTAATATCACGATTATATGCTGTATTCTTTTTACCAGTTTTATGTCTTCCACCAGCTTTACTAATTTTTACAGTTCCACCTGGTCTTACTTTTGCTACTTTTGAAAGGCCTTTATGTGTTTTCATTTTCGGCATGTTTTTCCTCCTTTTATTATTTTTTAGGCATTAATATCAACGATATAATACGGCCATCAAGTATTGGTTGTTGATCAATTTCACTAACATCAGACAGTTCTTTAGCAAAACGAATTAAAACTTCTCTTCCTAATTCAGGGTGAGCCATTTCTCTTCCTTTAAAACGAACTGATGTTTTGACTTTATGACCTTTTTCTAAATACCTTTTAGCATTACGAACTTTAGTATCGAAATCATGTACATCAATTGTAACTGATAAACGATATTCCTTTAATTCTAGATTTGTTTCCCTTTGTTTTTTCATGTTGTCTTTGTTTTTCTTTTTGTTCTCATATTTAAACTTGTTATAATCCATTATCTTGCACACCGGTGGGGTTGCCTTAGGATTAATTAAAACAAGATCAAATCCTGCATAACTTGCTAAAGTTATTGCATCATTAATTGGTTTTATTCCTAATTGTTCACCATTAGGTCCTATAACCATTACTTCTCTAGCTCGTATTTTTTCATTAATAAATAAGTCGTTTTCCTTACTCGCGATATTTGACACCTCCATAAAAAAGTAGATAACAGAGTTATCCACTAAATACACACAAAATATCATAATAATATTTATGGCAATATACCCAAAACGATTAGTAATCGGGTGAGAAGTGGAATCTTCTGCTTTCCTTTTTCAATTTCTATTTGATTATACATTTTTATTATATGACTGTCAAGACTTTTTATGAATATTATTAGAATGTTGTGATTAAGTTAATTGTAATCTCAAGTGCACAGTTTATGTACAATAGTTTTGAAATTCAAAACTATTGATGTTGTAAGCACTTTTTTAGGAAAAAGGCATATAAATATAATGAACAATAAAGGAGTGTGTTTAACTTGAAGAAAGATCGACAATGTGGAATGCCACCGTACCCAGTTTATCAAGGAGGACCAATGATGGCTCAGCCAATGCCAGGAATGATGCCAGGAATGATGCCAGGAATGGCTCCAGGGATGATGCAACAACCTAATATGAATTATGGTGCACCTGGATTCCAACAACCTCAACCTCAAGGTCAACAAGGTGGTATGACTAATCAAGAAATTAACAATATAAATCGTCGTTTAGACAATTTAGATCGCCGTGTTGCAACTTTAGAAGGTGCCATGGGTCAGCAACCTACACCATATAATAGCAACTTTAATGATAGCAACTATCAAATGATTTAACTAAAAAATGATTTTAGGAACACCTTATGTGTTTCTTTTTCGTATTTATTAAAAGCGACCCCCACCGCCACCGCCACCAAAAGAACCACCACCACCAGAAAATCCTCCACCGAATCCACCTGATGATGAGGATCTCGATTCACTAATAGCTTTAGTTGAAATAGCTGTATTAACGGCACTTGTAATTCCTTGATTAATACTTGAATTTAAATTATTTATAATTCGAAGATAAGAAATATCAAATAAGTAATCACCACTTGTATAACCATTATCAGACATCTCAACAAATTTAATTTCCATGTCTTTTGCTAGTTTTTTAGCACTTCCAAAAACAACAGCATAAACTAAATATTTTTCCCACAACTCAATTTGTGGTAATTCACGAGTTTTAAATTTACCAAAATCTTTAAGAAACCTATTTAATCCCATCCATTTTAAATATTGCTCTTGACCTTCTTTTGTCCTTTTGGTTATTGTTGCAAAATATATTAACGAACAAAATGAAGTTATAATTACTATCAAGTTGATAAATGGATAATTAGAATATTCTATAAGTAAAAAAGTAAATAGAAGACCGATAATACTATAAGTCATTGCTTTTAATTTAATTGAACCTTTTTCTTCATAAAAGTTTTTATCTTCTGCTTCAATTGTCGCTTCATCTTTCCAATCATTATACTTGTCTAAAAAAGATTGATAATTTTTTTTAGCATAATTATTTATTTTTTTAATAGTTACTGCATCATTACTACCAATTGTTTGAAATAACATTTTAATAAGTTCTTCTTCTGCTTTTGTTAATTGATCAACCCCTACATTAGGAGTATATATTAATTGATATTCCTTTTTTGTTAATTGTTGATATTTAATATGCTTTCTAACTATTAAATCTAGAATAGTAGCAGAAATTTCTTTAGTTCCAATTTTTTTGTTAATCAAATATCCAACATTAGATGCACCATAATTACCAGGGAAATCACGATAATATTTTGTTTTGAAAGTTGTTTGATGCTCCTTATCATGTTTATGATAAATGTTATAAATAATATAGCCTAACCCAACAAGCCATGAAATTTTAATAGTATCAACAACATAACTAATATTTCTTTGTTTATTCCCCTCTTCTTTTCCTACTTCATATGATATTTTATAATTTTCAATATAATTTTTCTTATATATTTCAAAATAATCATCACCATATCTGTTGATATTTTTAGGGAATTCATTATAGTCATAGTTATTATATCCGTCGTGATAGCCTTCATTCCATCCATCTTGCTCACCATCAAGGGAACTTTGAAGTTCTCTTTCTTTATTTGCTGCCTCAGCCCTTTGTTTTTCATCTTCTAAAATTTGTGATAAAGCATTTATATCAGTTTTTTTAGAGGGATTTTCAAGAACAACCTTATCGAAAACAAAACGAATGTCAATTGGTGTATGAGCATTTAAATATGCTACTTTATATATTAATTTAGTTTGACTAAGAATATCTGTTTCTCCATTAAAAGGTCCATGCCCCCAAACTCTTAATTCTTCTTGATTATTTGGTATATTAACAATCATTTCCAAATTTTCAATGCTTTCTGTTTGCTCATTAGAAAATAAATTCCAACCAATTTCTGAAACATCATTATGAAGGATTGCTAAATCCTTCATAATATACTCAATATAAAATCCTTTTTTACCTGCGCTGCTAGGATTATATATTTTATATCTTAATCCATTTTGATCATTAGTTACAGTATATTGGCCATATATTCCATTAGATGAACTAGTTGCTTCAGTAAATTGATCACCATCTTTATATAAATATTCAAAATTCACATTGTTATCGATTTCGATGGCCTTTATTTGTACTAATTCAACACCAGAACCATTATAAATATCACTACTGTCGTATTTGTTAGCATTGGGATTTCGATAATTTATAATTCGCTCATATCCGTTAAATTCACCCTCTAAAACAAATAATTCTTTAACTAGTAAATCACCATTACCTATTACCGTTGTTTCAATATAGTAATTACTTATACCATAATTATTAGCCTTAACTGTGAATGGCAGAAAAATCATTATAAAAAATAGTGTTTTTAATATTTTTTTCATTTACATTCTCCTTAAGAAAAAGACTTACAAATGTAAGTCTAAAATTTAACTTGTGGTAATTCCTTATCAGCTTCATTTGCCTCAAAGAACTCTTCTGGTTTAAAATTAAACATACTAGCTACAATATTTGAGGGAAACATTTCAAGTTTGTTTTTATAACCTAAAACAGCATCATTATAAAATTGTCTAGCATAAGCAATTTTATCTTCAGTTTCCTTTAAACTTGATTGTAATTGCATAAAATTATTATTTGCTTTTAAATCTGGGTAAGCTTCAGTTAGCGCAAATAAACGACCTAAGGCTTGAGATAATTCTCCATTTGCTTGTATCTCATCATGAGTTGTTGTTGCATTTACAGCCTTGTTACGAGCACTTATAACTGCATCTAAAGTTTCCTTTTCATGACTAGCATATCCTTTTACCGTTTCTACTAAATTAGGAATTAAGTCTGCTCTTCTTTTAAGTAAAACCTCAATTTGGGCCCATTGATCTTTAACCATATTTTTTAACTTAATTAAACCGTTATATGTTGTCATAATAAACATCAAGATAAATAAAATAATAATACCAATAATTAAAAAAATCATCCAACTTTCCATAATAATCCTCCTATACACTTTCATTATATAACAAATTTCAAAAAAAAGAAATAATAAGGTATATATTTTTTTACTTTCTACAATATATTAGTAAAGGATTGATAAAATGGAGATAAATATTAGAAAAAGTATTATTGAAAATTTTAAAAATGCAGGTAGTGGTGAAATAAAAAGTTCGATTGTATCATCGATAGATACAAATGAAGAAATTACATTACCAGGTTTGGGGGTCTTTTTTGAAATATTGTGGAAAAATAGTGATGAAAATAGTCAAGAATTTATTTTAAATACCCTAAGTAAAGGTCTTAATAAATAAAATGTTTTATCTTTTTCAAAGCGAATAAAGATAATTATACTTTATCAACTGTCCGCTAAAACAATTTAGAGATTAAATTGTTATTTTTTAATTTTCTTCTAAAATTTTATTTAAAAAACCAAATGTTTTCTTAATACCTATTTTAGTATACTTTCCAATATTATAAGATAATCTTTGACCAAAACCAGATATTTTGTTTTGGTAGTTTTTTGTTGGATTATCTAAATAGTTTTCAAGATTTAAATCCTTTCCAGCTTTTATATCTTTTTCAAACTCTTTTATTCTTTCTTCAGTCAAAACCATTTTTTTGTGTTGTTCATAATTATAATATCCTGTTGCTTGAGATAAATAAAGTGCTAAAAAAACTATTAGAAGAACAATAAAGGAAGTATTGAAGATTTTAGTATACAATTTTATTTTATCCTCTGGTTTCATTAGTTATCACCAATAATTTCTTTTATAACAACCGATATTGCATCAACCGTATTTAATACTTCCTCAATTGTGTTATGCTGACCCCCTACCTCTAACAAAATTATTTTAGGACTTAAGTCTTGATTATAAACCCCATCAACACCTGTTCCTTTTTTTGTTAAAACACCTCTACTCAAGGTTGGATATTTTTTCTCAATTAAATTATTAATTTTATTAACCAATTTTAAATTAGCGTTATATCCTGGATTTTCAATTCCAACAACAAATAAAACCTTCGCATACTTTTTACCATTAATGGTTGTTGTTGAAACTGCATGAGTTAAGGCATCACGATGCAAGTCAATAATCAAGTCCAGATCCTTATGTTTATTAATGGCATCAATAACATAAAATCGACTCGCTTTATAACTATCCTTATGTGACCAATTATTAATTTTCATAAATTCAATAAAGTTGGAATCTTCAACAATAGTTGGAATACTTAATTTATTGAGTTTATCTTTTAATAAATATGATGCCATCATAACGTTTGGAGTTATATTATATATTTCTAAATTTTTGTTACTGTAATTTTCTAATTGATGAGAATTATAAATATATATTCTTGGATTTTCAACCTTTATAGAATAAGGATCATTAATATGTTTACTTATTTTTTCAAGTTCTTCAACAGGAACATTATTATCACTATTATTTATAGTTGTTTTTGTTTTAGTTTTATCTCTAAATACAATATTCTTTTCTAAAACAGTTAGTGGTTTGTTTATATCAAAATTAGTTATAAACCTCGTTAAAATTGAAACTAAGTTTTTAGAACTTTTCTCATACTTCATATGGTAATTAGAATTAGTCATTAGTGCTTTAATAAAATCTTCATTATTTGTTACTAAATTAGCATTATTAAAATAATTCATAATTATTTGATATGACAAATATATTATGAATAGATAAACAAAATATTTTATATAACCTTTTTTTCTTTTTTTTGTTTGAAATCTCTTCTTCAATATAATCACCCACTGTAATTTATTCATATTATAAATTATTATGAATGTTTTTTTTGTCGAATCAAAAACAAAGATTTAATTATCTTTGTTCTAAGGTAAAATTTATATTAATCTTCACATTCAAATAGTTTTTCCATTGCTTATGAAATCAACCGTTTCTTAAAAATAAATCAATAAATTTAATTTTTTTATTGTTCAGAACATCACCACTATTAAATATTATACAACATCCTTAATAAAAAGTAATGAATTATTCTTGGTTTTATTAGATACAAAATAACAAAAAACAATATAGATAACTTTATAGTATTTCAACACAAGTTTATTGAAATATCATAATTAATAATTTTCAATCCGTCAACTTATAACGATTTTTATAAATTAGTGATGTTTTTATGAAGAGCCCTGTTTATACCATGACCTATAACTTCCCCTAACTTTACTATAACAAAATCAACTTCCTTTGGCGTCACCATTAAATTGTAACCGATTGGGGTTAGTACTTCAAATATCAATTGTTTTATTTCGTTATCGTCTAAAGCACCAACCATACCTAGTAGTTTTTCTTTATCATCTTTTTTTAATTCATACTGTCTTTTTAAATAATTAATACTAGTGACGGGAATTAATCTGTCTAAAGGATTATTAATATTTTGTTTTGAATAAGAAAAATGTTTATGCATATAATTAAAAGTATCGCTAACAATAGTAACAGCATCGACAACAGTTGGAATACCTACTGCAATTACTGGAATACCTATTGTTTCTTTATTAATTTTCTTGCGATGATTACCAATTCCACTACCAGGATGAATACCAGTATCAGTCATTTGAATAGTTTTATTTAATCGCTCAACTGATTGACTAGCAAGAGCATCAATAACAATCACTAAATCGGGATTTAATCCATGTACTGAACTAGTAATTAAATCACTTGTTTCAATTCCGGTAGTTCCCATTACCCCTGGTTTTAAAGCGCATACTCGACGAAAGCCTTCACCTAAACTATTAAGCATATATAAATGATTAGTAACGACAATATTATTTATTGCCAAAGGGCCAAGTGAATCAGGAGTAGACTTTTCATTCCCAAGACCTACTATTAATACTAAATCATCTTCTTTAATTTTTAAAAAGGTTAGCATTTCTTGCAACTGTTCACTAAAAATCTGTTTAACTTCTTCTTGATTATGATAATCAGTAACATCTTCGAATTCAATTGTTATATAACTACCTTGCGGTTTATTTATTGTTTTCGCACCCTTCTCGTCAAGAACAACTGTTGTTATTGTAATATCACCTTTATTTTCAATATGAGATTTTATTCCGATTTCCGATTTAATATTAGCAATCGCTTCAATTGCCAAATCTGTCCTAATACTATATTTTTCTAAATCTATTTCATGTCTCATTCTATCACCTATAGTTATTTTGGATAAAATATTTGTTTTTATTGCATTTTAATCTTTTTTTTGTTAAAATTAGTATATTCATGACTTGGGAGGTGAAATAATGCCAAATTTAAAAAATGCTACTAAAAAAGTAAAAGTAATAGCAACTAAAAAACAAAGCAATAATGAATATAAAGCAAGTATGCGTACTGCTATCAAAAATGTAGATAAAGCTATAACTGAAAATAATAAGGAAAAAGCTAACGATTCCCTAAACGTTGCTATTAAAAAAATTGACAAAGCCACTAAAAAAGGTGTAATTCATGCAAATAAGGGGGCACGCGATAAATCAAAATTAACAAAAAAGGTAAATGTAATGGAATAATTTGCTCTTTTTTTTATAAGAAAGGTGATTCTTTTGAAAAAGTTTATACAAGTAACAGTATTATTATTGATGTTAGCAATAACCATTATTTATCAAAAACAAATATCCGATTTTGTTGTTTTAAACTTTGTCTATAAAAAAGAAATTATTGTCGAAAATTCTAACCAATATAAACTTGATTATAATTTTCAATATTTTAGTACAACTGATAATTTTATGCCAAACAATAAAAAACAACTTATCAATGTACTATATACAATTTTAAATAATGGATGGGAAGATTTTACTTTTTTTTGTGGTATGAAATACGAAAACTGTATTAACGATATTGATGAAATATCTAGAGATACTAGTTTTCTATCAAATTTAAATAATTTCATTCACCCTTTTAACTCTTATAATATAATTTATACCAATTATAATACTTTGGGTCGAATATCAATTAAAGTTGACAAAGCTTATAATAATCATGAGATTGAAATGCTAGAAAATAAAGTTGATGAAATATATAACAAAATTATTAAAGATAATATGAATACTAGAGAAAAGATTTTAACAATTCATGATTATATTATTGGGAAAACCTCTTATGACACGGAAAGAGCAGAGGCTATAACTTCGATGAATGATCATTATGTTCCTATTTATCAATCGCATAAGGCTGTAGGACCATTAATACAAGAAATGGCCATATGTGGTGGTTATAGTGATGCTATGGCATTATTTCTCATAAAAATGGGAATTCCTAATTATAAAATAGCAAATAAAGTTCATATTTGGAATTATGTTTATCTCGATGGTTCTTGGTATCATTTAGACTTAACATGGGATGATCCTGTTGCAAGCAATAAACAACAATTACTAATTCATGATTATTTTTTAATAACTACTGAAAAATTATTTTCTTTAAAGAATAATCACGATTTTGAGCAAAATATTTTTCTTGAAGCATCTTTAAATCCTAATATTTAACTAAAAAGACATCACTGATGTCTTTTTTAGTTATCAATAAGAGGAATTATTATTTCAACTCTTGTTCCTATATTTGGTTTACTAAAGTATTTTATTTCACCATTGTGCCCTTTAATTATTTCCTTTGATAATATTATACCAAGACCAGTACCATTTGGTTTAGTTGTCAAAAATGGTTCGCCTAGTCTTTCTAGTTGTTCTTTAGTAAAACCTATTCCATTATCTTTAATCGTAATTTTAATTATTTTATTAAGTGTTTCCGTCTTTACTGACAACTTCCCATCTACTTTAGAACCGATTGCCTCAATTCCATTTTTAACAATATTAATAAACACTTGAGTCATTCTATTATAATCTCCATAAATGTAACAACTTTTATCTAAAACATTAAAATCATAACTTATTTCTTTCTCTTTTAACATAGGAATAAAATTATCAAGTACATCTTCTAAAACCATATTAATATCTACTGAATCATGTTCAATTTGAATTTTGGTCATACATAAAAAATCTTGTAAAAGAATTAATGTTCGCTCTATTTCCTCTTTTAGAATTGGCACATATTTTTTACTATGTTTAATATCATTAACATTAAACATATCTAAGTAGCCTTTACAAACAGCAATCGGATTTTTAATTTCATGAGTAATTCTAAACAACGTTGCGCGAAATTGTTTTTCCTGTTCTAATTCTTTTAAGCTCATATGATATGTAACAATATCTTCAACCTTATCAACAATACCAAATATGATAAGGGCTACTAGGATTACATTAAATATAATCATGATTATGTTTAAAAATTCATGAATACCAATTATAGGTAGATATTCAAATTTTATTGCCCAAATTATAAAAACTACAATTTTCAAGAGACTAAGCAATGTAATGTATAGATTATTTTTTTTGTGAAATAATCTATATATAAAATAATATAAAGAATATTCTAATAATAATAGAAATAATGGAATTTCAAAACTATAATAACAATGGGCTATTATCATCAATGAAAGAAATCCTATATTCCAATTTCTTCTTTTTGAATAAGCCATAATAAGCGGAATATTTATTATAAGAAATAGATTGTCATCCATAGCTGTTATACCAAATCTAATAATTAAATATAATGATGTAACTAAACTAAAGTCAAATAATAAATCTTTTTCTTGTTTTCCAATATTTTTATTATGTACCATATAAAATAACCACAATATTATCGGAAATGTGAGTAAGACTATATTTAGAATTACAGAATCAAATAAATTCATATTTCTCACCTCAAAAAAATTATATTATAAATTAATGTCGAGTGATGTCGAATAATGAAAAAAAGTGACAAAATATATCACTTTAAATCATCAATTTGCTTTTTTAATTGTTTAGCTTCTTCTCCAATTATAATTTTTAATTGATTTTCAATTTCCACTATACCTTTAGCGCCCATCTTTTGAATAGCCTCTTTGTTAACTAAAGTAATGTCATTTAAGTTGACAACAAATCTCGATTTATTAAATTCATAATTCAATATATTTTCTTTTCCACCAAGGAATTCAACTAATTTATTGGCTTTAATTTTAAAATCTTTCTTCTTAGAATTAGTAATTGCTAATGCAATAACTAATAATATTACAATAATTATTAAATATTGTATATATTCCATAATAATATCACCACTATAATTATACTATAGTTTTTCTAAAATACAAAACATTTTATGTTCAATTGAATAATTATAAATTTTAGTGTAATATATTAATTGGGTGATACTATGAAAAATGTTTCAAAATATAAAGTTGACAAATTTATTTTAATACCTATGTTTTTATTTGTTATTATTAGTTTATTAACCGTTCATAGTTCACAAGAATTATTACCATCAACTTTAAATAACCTATATATAAAACAATTAATATGGTATGTGTTAGGTTTTATTATTGCTTATTTCATTATGTTTATTGGTAATAGTTACATTTATAGAAATATTTGGATTATATATGTTTTTGGAGTTTTATCTTTACTAGGGTTATTATTATTTGCAACCCCAATTAACGATGCTAAATGTTGGTATAGCATCCCTGGAGTCGGAACAATTCAACCTAGTGAATTTATGAAAATAATCTTAATTATTACTTTAGCTAAAATGATTCATAAATTTAATGAGGAATTTAACGATCCAACAATTAAAGAAGAATTTTACTTTTTAATAAAGGTAGCAATCGTTGTCTTTATACCCAGTATTTTAACTTTTTTACAACCCGATACTGGTGTTGTTCTGATATATTTAATTATTGCTATAATAATGCTTTTTATATCAGGAATTAGATACCGCTGGTTTGCAATTTTATTTGGTGGACTAGCTGTTTTAGTAAGTATTGTTTTAATAGTCTATTTCTTAAACACTGATTTATTTATAAATTTATTTGGTACAAATTTCTTTTTAAGGGTTGATCGATTGCTAGATTGGTCAAGTAAAACTGGTTTTCAACTGGAAAATGGATTAAGTGCGATTGGCGCAGGTGGACTCTTTGGCAATGGTTTAAGAAATACCCCAATTTACTTCCCTGAACCTCAAACTGATTTTATATTTGCTGTTTTTGCTAATAATTTTGGTTTCATCGGTTCCTTATTCTTAATTGGTTTAATAATATTTTTTGATATATATCTTATTTCAATTGCTATTAATGCTAATAAGAATATTAATAAATACATTATTGCTGGCATTGTTGGAATGCTTCTATATCAACAAATTCAAAATATTGGCATGACTTTTGGTCTACTACCAATTACAGGAATTACTCTGCCTTTTATAAGTTATGGGGGTTCAAGCCTTCTTAGTTATATGTTAATGGCAGGTATTATTTTTAATATTTCAAATGAATCGTTTAGATACACAAATTAAACTTGACAAAAAAAACCGGAAGTGCTAATATATATAGCACTTGGAGGTGAATTGTAGTGAATCATAACTATGTTAAAAACATTTTTGTTATTTGTTCAGAAGAATCATATGGTTTTGTTAATGATAATATGGAACACATATTATACAGTTATAATTTTGAAAATTGTAATATTATTTTACCTTTTGAATATAATTATCGTGATTTTATTAATATGAATATTGATTACAATTCACGAAACTTCTTAATTGAAAGTGACGAATATATTAAAAATTTAGATAATTTTTATTCTTTAAGTAACGAACAAATACAAGATTTAAGAATTATCGAATCTAAGCATCGATCATATAAACATTGGTTAAATCAAAAACTAGATTATAGTAAGAAAAAAATACCAACGGTTGATACTTGTCTTGTTATACGTAAAGAAAATCTTAATCATAACATCGAAAAAGAATTAAGGGATGAATTAAATATTGCAAAACAATTAAAAAAAGTTATTATTAACATCGAACAAGAAAAAATGGAAACATTAAACGAAAAAATTATGATCTTAAAACAAAAATATCAAAAATAAAATATTTTCAAAATAAATTGAAAATATTTTTTTTATAATAATGGTGAAAATATTTTAACTAATGACTCAATCACTTTTTGTCCAAAACTTCGTTTTTGCCACATCTCATACATAACTTGAGTGCTATTGGCTAAATCATTCTCATATGAATTAATTAAATCTTTTATAACTGGATCAGTGTAAATTATCGCAGTTACTTCAAAGTGTAAATCGAAACTGCGATAATCAAAATTAACAGTACCAACACTAGCAACGTCATTATCAATTATTAATATTTTAGAATGAATAAATAAATTTTGATATTTATAAATTTTAACACCATATTCCAATAATTCATTGAAAAAGGACTCAGTTGCTTTATAAACAATTTTTTTACCCTTATCATGTAGTCCAGGAACAATAATTCTAACATCAACACCAGATGCTGCTGCCAGTTTCAGGGCAATAGATAGTTCATTATCTAATATTAAATAAGGAGTAACTATCCAAACTCTTTTATTAGCTTCATTAATTAATTTTATAAAAGAATTCCTAAGAACATCAACCTTATTGTGAGGTCCGTCAGAAACTATTTGAACTGCCCCTTTATCATTAGCGACTTTATGTTCTTTTAAGAACTTTTTATCATCTAATAATTCACCTGTAGTGTGATACCAACTTTTTATAAAAACTATATTTAAATCCCTTGTTGCAGAACCTTCAATCATTAAATGGGTATCTCTCCAAAAACCATAATAATCATCTAAATGAGCATATTCATCTCCTATATTAATTCCACCCATAAAAGATATTTTATTATCAATAACTACTATTTTATGGTGATTACGATAATTAATACTAGGTCTAAATATTTTAAAATTAATTTTATTAAAACAACCAACTTTGATTCCATTATTTTTCAGTTCTTTAAGGTACTTTTTAGGTAAATCAACACAACCGAAATCATCATACAAAAATCTAACTTCTACTCCCAATTTAGCCTTTTTTATTAAGACTTCTTTTATTTGATCAAAAACAAATCCTTCTTTAATAATAAAATATTCAAAGTTAATAAAAATTTTAGCTTTTTCTAATTCTTCTAACAAAAACTTATATTTTTCATCACCATTATTTAAAAGTTTAACTTTATTATTATTTGAGATAGGACTTTTACTGATGTTGTTTATTAATCTAGCTATCTCGCTTCTTTTGCCCAACTTCTTAATTATTTCATGATAATTATCAAAAATACTATAAAATAATTTATCAATATCTTTTTCAGATAAGGTTTCTTTATCATATTTAGCAAATCGGCTATACTCAACTCCCAATATTATATAAAAAAGAACACCAACAACTGGTACAAATAGAACGAAAATTGACCATGCTATTTTCGATTCTATTCTTTTATTCCCCAATATAATTGTTAATGCTACAAGGATGGAAATTATATTACCTATAAATAAAGCCATTGCATTATAAGTACTAGAAATGTAATTATTAAAATTAAATATTATATATAATAAAAATGTAAATAAAATTACTAATATATAACTTCTTTTCATACGACACCTCATTACCTTATATCTATAACCATAATAACACTTTAATAACAAGGATGTCAATTTATAGGTCGAAAAAATGAAAATTTAAAAGTGGCTCCGTAGACCACTTTTTTAAACATAAATATTTTTTTCTTTTTTATTTAGAATATTATAACTATTTTGTTTATTATATTTGGTTATAATTACTGCTTTGTTTTGTCTTAGACTTTTTTTAACATCTATAATTCTTTGGTTTTTTGAACCTCTAAATTTCCAATCTAAACTCTTTTTAGATAAATCAAATCTCCCGTCAACTAATACATCAATATTTTGTAATAATTTTAATATTTTATCATTTTTTTTAGATAATAACATTAATTGTTCAAAAGTATAGCCCGTGTATGCCCAGACATTTAGACCAATACTTTGAGAAAATGATGATATTTCTAAACTAGCATCAAGTTGGAAGAATGGATCCCCACCAGATAACGTTATACCATCTTGATTATGAGAATTTTTAATTTGCTCTTTTAATTCTTCAATATCTTGTAAAAACCCCTCTTTAAACGAATGAGTACTTGGATTGTGGCAACCAAAACATTTGTGGGCGCATCCTTGAGTCCAAATAACAGTTCTAAGACCTTCACCATCAACTATGCTATCCCTTTGTATTGGGCGCGCTAATCTAACAGTCATCGTGCTTTACCCTATCTCTTTCTTCTGCTCGTTTACTGTTATTAAACCTATCAACAGTTCCAACAAGATAACCAGTAATTCTTCTAATTCGCTCAAAGGTTACCCCGTCAACTTCAGTTCTTCCGCAACCAGGACATTGGTCGCCAATTACACCAGTAAATCCACATACTGGATCACGGTCAACAGGATGGTTAATAGCACCATAACCAATTCCTGATTCTTTCATTAAACGAACAACTTTTTCGAAAGCTTCAATATTATTTGAAGGATCCCCATCTAATTCAATATAAGTTATATGCCCAGCATTAGTAAATACATGATAAGGTGCTTCTAACTTAATTTTTTTAGATACTGATATATTATAACTTACTGGGATATGGAAAGAATTAGTGTAATATTCTTTATCGGTAACACCCTTTATCTTGCCGTATATTGCCTTATCAATACTAGTAAATCTTCCAGATAATCCTTCAGCAGGGGTTGCTAATAAAGTAAAATTTAAATTATATTTTTCAGCAAATTCATCAATTTTTTTCCTCATAAAACCGATAATCTCTTGTCCAAGTTTTTGAGCTTCTTCACTTTCACCATGGTGTTTTCCAATTAAGGCTTTTAAACATTCAGCTAGTCCTATAAAACCGATACTTAAACTACCATGTTTTAATACTTTTCTTAAACGATCAGTATTTTTTAATTTTTCAGAGTCAATCCAAACACCTTGTCCAAGAACAAATGGTGAATTATATACTCTTTTATTACATTGTATTTCAAAACGATCTAATAATTGATTTTTAACTAACTCCATTTTTTCTCCTAATTCATCGTAAAATTCTTTTAAATTTGCTTTTTCATTAGTAGGGAGACCATGCTTAATTCCTAAACGAGGTAAATTAATTGAAGTAAATGACAAATTACCACGTCCTGGTGTAATCGCTTTATTAGGATCAACCACATTACCTAGAACTCTAGTACGACAACCCATATAAGCTACTTCTGTGTTATAATCTCCTTCTTTATACGCTTCTAAATTAAAAGGTGAATCAAGAAATGAGAAGTTTGGAAACAATCTTTTTGCCGATACACTACATGATAATTTAAATACATCATAATTAGGATCATCAGGATTATAGTTAACTCCTTCTTTTACTTTAAAGATTGATATTGGAAATATCGCCGTTTCACCTTTTCCAAGTCCGGCTTCAGCTGCTAACAAATAATTTTTTATTATCATTCTTCCTTCAGGAGAAGTATCTGTTCCAAAGTTTATAGATGAAAATGGAACTTGTGCCCCTGCTCTAGAATGCATAGTATTTAAATTATGGATAAATGCTTCCATTGCTTGATATACTATTCTATTTGTTTTTAATAGTGATTTATCATAAGCAGTAGTAAATATCTTTTTTATAGTTTCTGTTTCTTTAAAATATTTAGAAAAATCATTAATATCAAATTCTATACTTTCTAATTTATCTATTTCAGAAATTACCTTATTTATATTAATAAAACTTACAAATTCTGTAAAGTCTAATAAATCATATAACATTTGTTTAAATTGTTTCTTAAAAGTCTTTAAAACACCAGGTGCTAAATAATAATCAAAGGCAGGAATACTTTGTCCACCATGTTGATCATTTTGATTTGATTGAATTGCAATAGCCGCTAACGCCGAATATGACATAATATCATTTGGTTCTCTTAAAAAACCATGTCCAGTAGAAAAACCATCTTTAAATAATTTGTTTAAATCTATTTGAGTACAAGTGGTTGTCCCCATTGCTAAAAAGTCTAAATCATGAATATGAATATCCCCATCATCATGAGCCTCAATAAATTTATTTTTTAATAAATACGATTTAGCAAACTCCTTAGAAATCGTACTCCCATATTGAAGCATTGTTCCCATCGCAGTATCGCCATCTACATTTGCATTTTCCCTTTTGCTATCATCTTCATTAGCTGATTTAAGTCCTAAACTCTCTATTACTTTTAAAAATTTATGTTGTTTCTTTTGATCAAAAAACATTTGTCTTGAATGCATTCTTCTAATTCGATATTGTGAAAAAGAAGTATAAACATCTTCATAACCCTTTTTTTGTAATTCTTCTTCAATTAAATCTTGAATTTCTTCAATTTTTATTTTTCCATCAGTTAAATATTCCTTTTCTATTCTCTTTATTACAGCTAAATATATTTTATTAACATCATTATTGGTATATTTTTTTTCAATTTCAATGTCTTCATCATCATTAATAACACTATCAAAACCTTTTTTGATTGCTATTGCTATTTTGGAACCATCAAAACTAACTCGTCTTCCATTTCTTTTAATAACTACTAAATCTTTCATCTTTTCTTCTACACTTGTCATACGAATACCTCCAATATCTTTATTACAATTTAATTATATCGATATTCACCTTTAATGTCAAACAAATTGTTCGCTTTTTTAAAAGTTTTTAACGTGTATTGGAGTAAAGCCTTATTTTACAACGAAAATAATTTTTACAAAGTTTTTTTCTTTACACTTTAATAAAAAAACAGCATTTTAAAACATTTTTTATTTTTTAAAATTATCAATAACATGTGTTAACCCTTATTTTAAAAGGTAAATACATTAATTTTATTTTTTTAATATTGAAAATAAAGTTTTTATTTTAATTAATTTAATAAAACAAGTTTTTTAAAAACTTGTTTTATTAAACATTTTTTATTTTTTTATTTTTTATTAATTAGTCGTTTAGAGGTTGTAACACATAGAAAAAAGCGAACAAACCTTATAGTCATTCGCTTAATAATTTAGTTAATATTTCGACTTTTAAACCTTTACTATATATATTATCAATAATATGATTTAATTCTTCTTCAACTATACCATTAATTGGAAAAGAAATTATCGCACCGTTTTGTAACTGTTCTTTAACTTCTAAAGCTGGATATTTCTTAATAATAATATTTGGTCTAATAGTATAATTTTTATTTATGGAACATATTTTTAAAGTCATTTCGTCATCCACTTCATTATAACAATAACTTTGTTTTTGATTACCAACCTTTTTTATAATAGTATCCATCCAAATGAAATCACTGTGATTATAATTTAATTCATAACTCATATTACCTATAATATGTCCTTCCTTAATTAATGATAATAACAAGTTATTGTTGTTTTCCACCCAAATACTGTCAACAAAGAAATTAGCTTTTACTTGTTTCTGATTTAGTATATTTAATATTTTATTTATATTATCATCCTTTTGGACTTTAAATAATAGACTCACACTTTTTTTGTTTTGATTACCACTTATTATGTATCTATCATAATGATTAGTAAGTGAGGTATTAGGTTTTAATACTTTATATTCTAGTAATTCATTATTGTAATGCCCTATTTTTTTTAATTTATGATAACTAGTTAATTCATTAACCTCATATCCATCAATACCTGGAATAATGGTTTTATCAGTGATAATAGCGTCAACTGGTTCTAACTCGTATAAATGTTTTTCTTCCTTAATTTTTACCATTATATCATCTACTTCAATTAATACATTAGCTGCTCTTTCAGTATATATAAAACTTAAACATATTAGTGTAATCATTCCTAATCTTTGGAAAAATTTTTTCATCTTATCACCTAGTTAAATATATGATATGTATTTAGGATTATTTCACATTTATCCACTCTTATCATAGTATATTATGAAAGGAGTATGAATATGTACGATAACAATTATCAATACCAAACCCCTAATTCTTATGATGAACGCATAATTGGTGGCGGCTTTGCAGCACCTTTTCTATTAGGAGGATTAACAGGAGCCTTATTAACACCAAATTTTTATCAACGCCCTTATTATCCATATCAACCTTATCCATATTACCCACCATATTACCCACCATATTACTATCCATACCGTAGAAGAAGATACTACTAAAAAGATAAACGTTTTTATCTTTTTTTTATTTAAAAAGCCATTAATTGTTAATTTATAATAAAAAAGTCATAGAAATTTTACTATGACTTTTTAAAATTAATAATAGAATTTATTAAATGTTTTTTTTATTAATTTATGTGTTCAAACTCCTACTTATCTATAAGTAGATATATTAATTAAATTTTTTCGATTTATTCCAATGGAGCAGGATACGGAATAAAATTATATACTCTATCTTTTACAATGATTCCATGTTTTTGCAATTTAGAAACTTTACCAAATTTAGATATTTCTGTTATATTAAAATTGCTAAGATTATTTTCCAGATTAGATGAATAACCTTGAATAAGTTGTTGACTATTTTGTACACTAGATAAAGCTAATTCTAAATTAATGTTTACTTCGAAAGGTTGATAATTAGAAAAACAGTAACTAGGTGCATATTCTAAATTATTAATAATAAGATGATGGACAACATTAGAAAAATTCTTAGTTATACAATTTGCTACACCAGCATATTGCTCAAATCCACTTGGTAATTCCACACTATATTCATTAAAATTAAAATCAAAATCAAGATATCTAATCCCTGAGTGATATAGTGAACCATCATTTTTCAAATATAGAAGTCTTCTAAAATCCGAAGTAATATCTTTTATATTATCAACTTGAAGTAAAGTAAATTGATCAAAATGATTTGTTCTTTCTTCGTTTCCATCCCCAAAAATTCCATTTTTGCCACGACCAGAAGCTAATACTTTACCATCTTCCTGTAGTGCAACGGATAAATACTCACCACCAGTAATAATTTTTTTTACATTATTTAATCCCGGTATAGGAGCCGGAGTTTCAATATAAGTGTTTCCGCCAATACCTAACATATTGTAACTATTTTCTCCCCAGGCTTTGACATTTCCATCATTTAGAACAGCAAAAACTGAAGTGCTGCTACCTAAAATATCTTTTACATCGTTTAAATTAGGAATAGTTTTGGGAGTAAGGGCATAATTTTTACCATAATTTTCACCATCAGGTGTCGCACCTGCTAAATTATATCCCCAAACCTTAACTGTACCATCATTTAAAAGTGCATATATTCCCCCATCACGGTGATACCAATATGATGATATTATTTTCTTAACATTTGTTAAATTATTTATTAAAATTGGCTCCAAATACCAATCTATTTCTGGTTCATTGTTACCACTTAAGATTCCTTCTTGATTTTTTCCCATAAAATAAATTTGATCATCCATAGTATGAATATAAAAAGCAGAATCATCATAATCATCACCATAACTTTCAAAAATATATAATTCCTTAACATTAGACATTAAAATTGTCGGAGTATCAATAAAATCATTTTCTTCATGAAATCCCGCTTCACCCCACCAATATAAATCATTAGTATCAGA
>JAQVMY010000059.1 GCA_028703405.1 Bacilli bacterium | reverse complement strand
CTTTTATCTGATGGTACTCTTAAAGGACCAATTGATAAGTTTTTATCAGATGATGAAAGAAAAAAATTAATTGAAAAATGTGCTATGAAAACGGATTCAGTATTGTTTTTTATAGCTGATAGAAAAGAAACTATGGCTAGCAAATATTCTGGACTTATCAGAAATGAATTGGGTAAAAAACTGGAACTTATCGATAATAACAAATTTGAAATTTGCATTGTTAATGATTTTCCAATGTTTGAATTTGATGAAGAAATTGATAAATATGTATTTAGTCATAACCCTTTTTCTATGCCACAAGGAAAACTTGATAGTTTAGTTAATAAAAAACCAGAAGATATATTAGCTTATCAATATGACTTTGTTTGTAATGGTGTTGAAATAGCGAGTGGTGCGGTAAGGAACCATGATTTAAATATAATGAAAAAAGCTTTTGAAATTACCGGCTATAATGAAGATGTTATTAAAGAGAAATTCACATCACTTTATACTGCTTTTCAATACGGAGCACCACCTCATGCAGGAATGGCACCTGGTATTGATCGAATCATTATGTTATTAAAAGATGAGCCTAATATTAGAGAAGTTATTTTATTTCCAATGAATAGCAATGCTCAAGATTTAATGATGAATGCACCATCTTTTGTTACAGAACAACAGTTAAGAGAAGTGCATATTAAAATAAGGGATTAAAAAAATAGATTTAAAATCTATTTTTTAATGAATTTTATTGTAATGTTTTTTGATCTTTTGTTGAGATTGAACCCCATCAAGTATTTGTTCAATTGTATCTAGTGTTTCATTTTCTAAAATAATGTCCTCTATTGATTCTTGTTTAACATAAATATTAGCATCCTTATAAGGAACTTGATGTTCTACTAATTTATCGTAGCAATCATATAAATTACCATCAATATTATTTAATGCAGTTAAATAATTACAAAATGCTTTTCTAACATTTAAGTAAATTGCTTTGGTAAACTGAATATCATTATAACCATCGAATTTGTCGATAGCCTCAATTAATCCTATTGCCCCGATATTAATTAATTCATCAATACTTAAATCAATAACCCCTTGGAATTCATTTGCTAGCCCAACAACAATCTTTAAGTTGTGCTGAATCAATAATTCTCTTGCACCAGGATTATTAAACTTTTTTTCTAAAATTAGTTTTTCTGTTTCCTCTTTCGTTAAATTTGGATAATTCAAAATTTTTTCAACATATTCTGATAAAATAATTTCTTCCACGTGTTCAGACAAAATAGTTTCCTCAACATATTTAGACAAAATAAATCACTCCCTAATTGCGTTGTGATGTCTAATTCCACAACTTTCACAATTATTATACAATATATTATTGTATTGTCAAACGATTAATTAAAATAACTCATTTTGAGTTAAAAAAATGATGATAAATGTTTATTTTTGCCCTTTTTAGTAGCAAAATACTAGTTCAAATTGTGATATAATGATAGCGAGGTGTCTTATGAAAAAGAAAGATTATTTTTATTTATTGATTTTAGGTATAGTTGGATTAGCAATAATGTTCTTTATTAAAGGTTCAAATAATCTTTACGGTTCAGAAACAGATTGGTTAAGTCAGCACTGGGTTCTTCCAGAATACTTTAGAACATTATTTTATGAAACGGGAAATTTGTTTCCAAATTATGCACCTAATTTAGGAGCAGGTCAAAATATATATAATTTTTCTTATTATGGATTACTTAACCCAATTATTTTAGTTTCTTACTTATTACCATTCATAAAAATGGTTGATTATATTATAATAAGTTCAATATTAATTGTAATATTCAGTGCATTCTTATTTTATAAATGGCTTAAAAACAATTGCTTTAGTGATAAGGTTGCTTTTATAAGTTCCTTTGTTTTTATGCTGGCCAACCCAATTATTTTTCATAGTCATCGCCATATTATGTTTATTAATTATATGCCATTTATAATAATGGGATTAATGGGAATTGATAAATATTTTAAAGACAATAAAAAATCATTGTTAATATTAAGTGTTTTTTTACTGATTATGACTAGTTATTTTTATAGTGTTGGTGGACTTATTGCTATTGGAATCTATGGTATATATAAAATATTAAATATAGATAATATTGATATTAAAAACTTTTCTTTAAAACTAGTAAAGTTAATATTAATAATGCTAGTTGGAATACTAATGGCTGGAGTACTATTGCTACCAACCATTGGAATAATTGCCAATGGTCGTGGACAATCAGTTAAAAATATTGACATTTTATCGTTACTTATTCCTAAGATTAATCCAGAAGTTCTTTTATATACTCCCTATGCCTTAGGATTTACTATAATAAGTTTAGTTAGTTTAATATATGGTTTTTTTAGTAAAGACAGAAAAACAATATTATTATCACTTCTGTTATCAATTATATTTTTTGTTCCTATATTTGTTTATTTGTTAAATGGAATGTTATACGTTAGATATAAAGTTTTAATTCCTTTCGCACCACTTATTGGCTTATTAATAGCTAAATTTATTAGTGATGTTCTAAAGGGAAAATTGAAATTACTCCCCATATTTGTAGTAACGGTAATGGTTGGATTACTTAATTTTAAAGTGAGTAAAGAACTAATTGTTTACTTTATTGATTTATTAGTCTTGTTTGCTGCATTGTATTTTTATTTTAAAACAAAGAAAGAACAAATATTTTTTATTCCAGTAATATTTATGGTATTACTTAATTCTATTGTTTCAACCTCAGCAGAAACATTTGTAACTAAGGATCGTTACGAAATGGAATTTAACGAAGGTAAAGAAGTGTTAATAAATGAAATAATTGATCAGGATAACAGTTATTATCGATTTAATAATTTAGATGCAACTTTATCGACTGTTAACAAAATATATCATCCTAATTATTTTCAAACTTCACTTTATTCATCAACCTATAATAACGATTACAATGACTTCTACTATAATGTTTTTAAGAATGCTATTCCTTATCGTAACCGAGTTATTACTGCTCAAAGTAGTAATATACTGTTTCAAACATTAATGGGGGTTAAATATGTTGGGACTAATGGTAATGAACCAATAGGTTATGAAAAGGTAACTGAAAATAGTGTTTTTGCAATCTATAAAAATGAAAATGTTTTCCCGCTTGGTTATGTAACAACTAATATTATGAGTAATAATGATTATAAGAATATTGAATATCCTTATAATTTAGAACCCTTGCTTAAAGGAGTAGTCACTAATAACTTTAGCAACTATTTCTACCAAAGTATGATAGAAAAGATTGATTTAGACTACACCAAGAAAATTGGCAAAAATATCCAATTAGAGGTACAGGATAATATATATCGTCTGAATGTAGCGGAACATGACTACATTAATTTGGATGTAGCTAATATTAAAAAGGATCAAATGCTAATAATAAAATTTGAATTATTAAATAACCCAAGGTGTTCAGCAGGTGATATTTCTGTTAGTATTAATAACGTTAGAAATGTTTTAACTTGTAGAGAGTGGATTTATCATAATCGTAACTATAGTTTTGAATATGTTATTTCCTCAAACGATGTATTAGATAAGCTTAATGTTGGGTTTGGTAAAGGAGTTTATGAAATTTCTAACATTGAAACTTACGTTTTAGATTATAATTATATTAAAGAAATGACTAATCAAATTGATAAAATGGAAGTAAATATGGATAAAACTAAAGGTGACTCTATTTATGGAAAGATAACTGTTTCCAATGATGGATATTTTGTAACGACAATTCCATATGATAAAGGATTTAATATTACATTAAATGGTAAGAAGGTTATACCCAAAATGGTTAATCAATCATTTTTAGGGTTTCCAATTGATAAAGGTGACTATGAAGTTGTAATAAAATATGCATCCCCATTATTTAAAGAGGGAATGTATTTAAGTGTTTTAGGTTTTGTTAGTTATTTAGGCATAATTATCTTTGATTATAGAAAGAAAAGTTGTAAGTAATTACAATTTTTTTGTAGTTCTTATTTTTTTGATAAATTAATTATAAAAAAAGAAAACTAATTTGTTTTCTTTATATTCATTATGACAGGTAAGATAATTGGTTTTCTACCTGTTTGATCATATATGTATGGTGCTAATTGGTTGATAATTTCTTGTTTTACTTCAGCATAATTAATGCGATCTTTTAATTTTGAAATAATTGCTTTTTTAGAAATATCTTCTAATTTTTTTAATAACTCGAAATTATAATTGACTAATACAAATCCTCTAGTAGTTATGTTTGGACTACCTAACAAAATATTTTTGTCGGTATCTACGTTCGCTATAACCACCACAACACCGTCACTTGACATAATTTTTCGGTCTTTCATAACAGCATTACTGATATCTCCGATTCTGTTACCGTCAACATAAACATCACTTGCTTGGATAATCCCACCATTAGTAATTTTACCATTGTATAAAGATAATACATCCCCGTTACTTAAAACGAAAGTATTTTCTTTAGGAATGTCACATTCAATTGCTAAATCAGCATGTGCTTTTAGCATTCGATACTCACCGTGGGCAGGCATAAAATATTTCGGGTTCATTAATCTTAACATTAATTTTAATTCTTCACGATTACCATGACCTGATGTATGAATATCACTTAATGAGGTATTAGTATATACTTGAACACCTTTTAAGTAAAGTTTATTAATTGTCCTAGAAATACTGAGTGCATTTCCGGGGATTGGTGAAGATGAGAAGATAACAGTATCATTATCTTTTAATTTGATTTGACGGTGTGTTCCGTTAGCAATACGACTAAGAGCAGCTAAGGGTTCTCCTTGGCTCCCAGTGCATAATAGACATACTTTATTATCAGGTAAGCGATTTGCTTCTTCTGGTGTTATCAATAGGTCTTTATTTTTAATTGTTCCTGCTTGAATTGATATTTCAATGTTGTTTTCCATACTGCGTCCAAAAAGTGCAATCTTTCGTCCGTTTCTTTTACAAGTATCAATAATATGTTTTACTCGATAAATATTTGAAGCAAAAGTTGCTACAATAATTCGTCCATTATGACGGGTAAATATATCTCCTAAAGCCTCATCAACTCGTGATTCACTCATTGACATACCCTCATTTAAGGCGTTTGTGCTATCACTTAATAATAAGGAAACACCTTTTTCCCCAATAGCAGCCATTTTGTGCAAATTAGCCATTGGCCCAATTGGAGTAAAGTCAAATTTAAAATCTCCTGTTGTAACTACCGTTCCATTTGGAGTATTGATTGCAATCCCGTGAGAATCTGGTATTGAGTGAGTAGTTCTAAAGAACTCTACCTCCATACTTTTAAATTTTATCTTATCTTTTTCAGTATAAACAAATAAGTTTTTATACTGGATGTTCCGTTCTTTCAATTTTTTTCTAATTAAACCGATTGCTTGATTAGGAACATAAATGGCTGGAATGTTAACTGTTTGTAATAAAAATGGTATTCCGCCAATGTGATCTTCATGCCCATGTGTTATAAATAAGGCTTTTATTTTACTTTCATTTTGTTTTAAAAAAGTAAAATCTGGAATAACATAATCAATTCCAATTAAATCGCCTTGTGGAAATGTTACACCCGCATCAATAATAATAATTTCGTTGTTATGCATTACACAATACATATTTTTTCCGACTTCACCTAATCCGCCAAGGGCGAATATTTTAGTGTCATCATTGTTAAAAAATTTCATAATAACTCCTTTCTTTCGTTGTTTAAAAAATTAACTACATAATTATAACCTTTTTTTCCTTATTTGTCTAGTAATATATTTAATTGTGTTGTAAAATGTTATTAGGTGATAAAATATGGGATTGTTTAAAAACTTTAAAAAAATACTTAATATTAAAGAAGACAATCAAAAACAAGAACTAAATGTCTATGATAAAGGTTTAAAAAAGACTAGAGTTGATTTTACATCTCAATTAAATAAGTTAGCCAATAAATATAAGAAAATTGGTCCAGAATATTTTGAAGAATTAGAAGAAATTTTAATTGGTGCGGACATTGGAGTAAGTACCGTGGTTAATTTTATCAAACACTTGAGTGAAAGAGTAAAAAAAGAAAATATAACTAGTACGGAAGATTTAAATGAAGTAATTGTTGATGAAATGTTTATTATTTATGTTAATGAAGAAATTATTGTAAATAAAATAAATTATAGTAAAGAAGGACCAACGGTTATTCTATTTGTGGGAGTTAATGGTGTTGGTAAAACTACAACTATTGGTAAAATTGCAAATAAATTAATTAATGAAGGTAATAAAGTTTTATTAGTAGCAGGTGACACCTTTAGAGCGGGTGCTGTTGAACAACTAATTGAATGGGGAAATCGCGTTAATACAAAAGTAGTTTATAAAGAGGATGCTGACCCAACTAGTGTCATTTATGAAGGCTTAGAAGTTGCTAAAGATGAGGGGTATGATGTTGTATTAATTGACACTGCTGGAAGATTACAGACAAAAACAAATTTAATGAATGAATTAGAAAAGATGAATCGAGTAATTGGAAAACTAATACCAGATGCGCCACATGAAACATTGTTGGTGCTTGATGCAACTACTGGTCAAAATGGAATAAGTCAAGCTAAAGAGTTTAAAGCAATTACTAATATTACTGGAATTGTCCTAACTAAATTAGATGGTACAGCTAAAGGTGGAAT
>JAQVMY010000058.1 GCA_028703405.1 Bacilli bacterium | reverse complement strand
TCGCCCAGCAAGATTTTGCCTTAATCTTTATTTATCTTAAATATTTTCAAAACTAACAATAAATATCTTACTCATAATGCGATTGCCTCAGTTCTTTAAGTTTATCTTTCACCGTTTTTTCTAAAGACTTATATTTAGAATTATCAAATAATTGCGCGTGCCTTGTTAGACCTAACAATCTATTTAATTCTTTTTCATTGTATTCTTCTTTTATTAGTTTTGAAATTTTATAGCGTGTCTTATTTGGAATGATTAATTCATTAGCACTAATCACGCAACCTGTTATTTTCTTATATTCGCTATCATTATAAACTTTTAGCTTTTCATAATTCATTTTATGGTAATGATTATTTATTATAATAGCGATTTCTTTAACTATACCTAAATCAATTGAACTCTTAGACGAAATAGTTATATCATCAACATAGAATGTTATCTTATAGTCTTTATCAATACACAATTTCTCTATTTCATTAAACATATCTATATTGGCTAAATATGACATGATACTACTTATTGGAGAACCTGATGGCAAATGATTATAAACTTTAATATTCTTGCTTTTTAAAAACATTTTAATATCGTCTGTGAATAAATTTCCCAAATCAATTGTTGTTAAATTAGTCATTACTTCAGCAATGTCCTTGTTCATTTTCAATTTACTAAAGAAAAAATCAAACACTTTTTCTCTGTGAGTATTAGGAAAAAATTTAGATAAATCTATTTTAATAAAATAATTGCAATCAATATGATATAAGCCATTATCAATATATGATTTCCCCTTAACTCCTGAAAAAACATTTTCAGGAAAATCTAAATCAAACAACAAATCTTTTATACGACGTTGTAATGCTTTTAATTCTGGAAAAGGGTTTTCAATCAATCTAGGTTTCGGTTTTTGGTGAATAAAAGGTTCATATTTAATATTAGCATTTTTTAAAAAACTTTTAGTTAATGAATGTCTTAAAATGCTTTTTAAATCTCTTTTTCTAGTCACCCCATAAAGTTTTGTTCTTGTATAGTCCATATTTTCTCCTTAAAAAAATTCCTTTTATAAACTTATTATCAAAACAAATAAGCTTATAAAAAGAATTGTTAATTATTTCAGCGTATCATTTTAGTAATTTGTCTTATTATCTGATATCCGATAAAGACATATACTAAAATTTCTAAATCAAATGAAAAGTTTCCACTTAAATTAAATTGAAAGCTAAAGTTAAAAGTTATTCCTATGGCAACGTATAACCATAATTTGTGTTCTTTTATAAAGTTCCAAAATTTGGATATCATCATCTTACTTACCTCCTTCTATGTAATTTTTAGCACATAAACTTATATCGCGCGATTTTAAGTCTTGTGTGCCCCACTTTCATTACTGGAGATATGTTTTGCTAAACTTTTAAATAATAATTAACAATTGAACTGCCCCACTATTGGATACTATCTGTTAGTAGGACTTAATTTTATTCGTTAGATAGTTGTGAACTGTTCGGTTCACTTCACGTTAGATATGCTTATCGTTATTAACTAACGACAAGTACTTTCAGCGTGTCGTGCAGAATAAAATCTATGCGAAGATATAATCTTCTCGTCAGAATTAACTGACCATACTAGGGGCTATTGAGCACCACATAGGAACAATTAAATTATACATTTTTATGAAAAAAATGTCAATTATTGGTAATAGCCTCTTATAAAGGCTTTAAAATCTAAATAGTCGAGAAGACAGGGAATAAAAGTCCTATTCTTTTCAATTTATATATTTTTAAAAATCTCTATAAATCCTTATTTTATCAGCATTTTAGTTTAATATTGTTTAATCTAATTTATGCTATTTTTAAAATTTTAAGGGGTAAATAAGGGGTAAATTTTTCATTTTAAATTACCACTCACAATAACATTGTGAAACACTTTATAAAAAAAACTACTGAAAAAAGTAATTGTACTTTACATTATTTTGTGTTATATTGTTTTTAATAGGTCGGCAGTATTTAATACCTAAGTATTTTTGCTGCTTTTTTTGTAGTAAAATGTGATAAAGTTAGATTATAGGAGTAATGATGGAAAATTTAAAAAGCGAAGTAGTAATTAGTTTAGAGGGAATTGAAAAAATATATTATAAGAAAGCAAAAAAAATAGTTGCATTAAAAAATGTGAACTTAAAATTTGAAAGAGGAAAGTTTTATGCTATCAAAGGGCAAAGTGGTAGTGGCAAATCTACTCTCATAAATATACTAGGATTAATTGATAACTTTGATAACGGAACCTATCATTTATTTAATAACGATATTACAATTTTATCAGATAAAGAATTATCAAAATTGAGAATGAAAAATATTGGTTTTATTTTTCAAGATTTTCATTTAAACGATTACCTAAAAGCATTTGAAAACGTAATAATTCCAATGGTTATAAATAATGATATAGACAAATCAAAAAGAAATGAAAAGGCACACGAATTACTAGATGTTGTTGGTTTAAGTGATAGAAGTAATCATTTCCCAAAAGAACTTTCTGGTGGCGAACAACAGAGAGTTGCCATAGCTAGATCATTAGCTAATGATCCTATCATAATACTTGCTGATGAACCTACAGGAAATTTGGATAAAACAAACGAAAAAATAGTTTTTGAAAAGTTACAAGAGTTATCAAAAGCTGATAAATGCGTTATCGTTGTCAGCCATAGTGATGAAGTTAACAAGTATGCAGATATAATATTGACTATGGAAAATGGAGAGTTCATTGGAGAAAAACAATGAGGGTAAGAGATTTATTAAAAATAATATTTTTAAAAACGATTAGAAACAAGGGGCTTATTTTCTTTTATTCGATTATTATACTATGCACAATTTTAATTACTACTACTCTAACCTTTTATTATAATTACAATTCTTTTATCAGTAATCTTGTAAATAAAAATATAGGATTTAGAACTTTGAATGTTACAGCCGATGAACAACTAAATGATGAAATAACAAAGAAAATACTTAATATTAAGCACGTTGTTGATGTATATAGTTCAGAACATCATTCTATAACACTTACATCTCCTGATTTTAAAAACGAGAATTTATCCGGTATAGTTGAACTAACCTATGGTGCAGAGTCAATGTTACCAAACAATATTATTGGTCGGTCATTTAATAACATTGAAAAAAACGTAGCCATTTGTCCAATAGATTTTTTTCCTGATGATTCTGCTTCTGAATTGTTTATAAATAATGAATTTTTAATTGATGGGCACGATTTGTTGGGCAAAGAATTTTCCGTAGAATACTATTCACATAGGTTTGAAGATACAAATTTAATTCAAGAGGAAAAATTTGAAAAAAAATTTAAAATTGTCGGTTTATACGATAGTAAAGCAGTTATGAATAATAAAAATCAATGTTACATTCAAGTTTCAGATTTAAAGGAAATACTTGAAACTACTATTCCCTCAAATATGAATGAATATGTTAGTTCATATTTAGTTGTAATAAATGATATAGAAAATATTGAGTATGTAAAAGAAGAACTGGCAAATATAGGTTATAAAGATGCAGAAACGAAAAATTTTATTAATTTAGGTATTATTAACATAATTATGATTACTTGCATTTCTATCTCAACAATTATAATTTTTGCACTTGTAATACTTACAATATCTTATATTAAGAAGAAAATTATGAATGAAACTCATATTATAGGTGTAATGAGAGCAATTGGTTATGAAAAAAAGGATATGAAAAATATCTATATATTAGAAACTGCGGTCATTATTTTGTTTACATACTTAATCGGAATAACAATATTCTTTATACTATATTTCATTCTAAAATATACTATTTTTGCTTCACTGATCTATAGTGGTATCACGATATATATAAATGGCTATGTATTCTTAATATCTTTCTTAATGGTAGCCAGTATAACTTTTGTTATTAGCTTATATTTCATAATAAAAAGTATAAATTCAAATGTCATTTCATTGTTAAAAAGTGGGGAGTAAATTATGTTAGCATTAAAGGGATTTTTTAGAAAAAAAAGCACTAAGGTATATTGTGCTATTCTATGTATTTTAACTATAACTATTGTTTTATTATTTTCTTTCACTAAATATTGTTTAAACGAAATAAATAAGGAAATATATAATAAGTCGGTATATTTGATTATTAGTAAAAACGATTATTACGATTATTTAAAACAAATTGGTACTATAAGCCAAGTTTCACGAGTGTTATCCCTTACGCCGGATAGTAATTGTGAGCCTTTAAAAGACAACTCCTATGAAGGCTACGATCCATCTACAAATATGATAGGAATTATTAAAAATAACTTAACCTGGACTGATTTCAAATATGTGAACTATGATAATATAATAATATACCCTAATTCAATGCGTAAAGAAGTAAAACTAAAAGATAATCAAATTGCTATCTCTATCCCCTTGAATCTTAAAGATGAATACGGAAAATATATGAGCCAATTAACTGGAAAAACTATAAGTTTTTGGGATAAAGATGAAAATAATATTGAATTTGTTGTATCCGGGTTTTACTATAATAATTTTTCGGAAATGACTATTTCTGATGAAATGTTTGAAGAATTGCTAGATAATTCTACTTACATATATGATATAAAAATATTAAATCATAATGACATATTTCCTGTAGAATCTGAATTACGGAACAATAAAGATATTAATACTATTTTTACAACCATAGGAAGTGATTTTGATAGCATTGATAAGTATTCTAATATGGTAGATACATTAAATAAATTTGCTTATTCAATTTTAGTTGTATTATTTATTATTTTACTAATTATTATCAAAAACATATTATACGATGAAAAAAAGGTAATCAAAATAAATAGATTACTTGGATATAATATAAATCAAATTAAGAAGAACTTAGTTATCAATTTAACGACTCTTGCTTTTATAGTAATAATTTTATCTACACTATCCACTATTAGCATAAATATCTTATTAAATATTATTTATAATCTTGATTTGATAGTAATAGATTATTATTTACTATTCAACCTATATTTTGCGATAATTATTGTAATGATATTTTTTTCCCTTTTTTATCAATTTAAAATCAATAAATACATTAAAAATGGGTAAATAAAGACATTTGTATTATTGACAATATCAAGTCTTTATATTATTCTAAATATATAATTATATTTTTGTGATGAATATGTAGTACCTTTCATCAAATAACCAAAAGAACTTTTATTTTTTTGGTTATCCGACTAGGTACTGCATTTTTATTTGTTTAATTATTAATGGTATTTATAACATTTCTACAACTACCCGTTTTTTATCATTATTATTAAATACTATGTAATTAGAAGCTAAGCAGGTCATATGGGGATAAGAAAAGGAATATATTAGGGGAAACAAAAAAAGAAGAACATTTGTTATAATAAGTTTGAAAATAAAATAACGGAGGTTCTTCTTAATGAATATTTTAACACAATTTAGGGAAATTTCGGAAAAAAATATTAAAGAAAATTTAGGCGACTATCTTTATAACATGGTAAGTTATTTTACCAATCCATACAATATAGATGCATACAAGAAATTTGCCGAGAATTTTGATGAGTTTACAGATAGATTCACTAAAAAGGCATATGAAGTATTTATACATGCTTTAGATGAGGAATTTATGCAAAGTAATACTAGAAAACAACGGTATGAATCAAAAGGTTATGTAACCAAACCTTTTCTTACTAAATTTGGCTGGATTACACTTAAAAGAAGAAGATATATTGATAGTGAAGGTGGCTTTATGTTTGTTGACAGACTCCTTGGATTAGTTAAATATAAGAGGATGGACATATTTGTAATTGGTGATTTAATTGAAGAATCTGCAACAAATTCCTATGCAAAAGCTGAGAGGAATGTATCAAAAACAATCGGAAATAAAATTAAATATGATCATGATCCAAATAAAAATATTTTGTCTAGAGCAACAGTTAGAAATAATGTATTAAGTGCTACTAAGATGATGAAAACTCCTGCTAATGATGAAGTAAAAGCAGTCGAGTTATTAAATCTTATGTTAGATGAAAAATATGTAGGCTCACAATTTAACGATGGAAAAGATTATATGATTAAGTCGGGAGTAGTATTTGAAGGAACTTAAAAAGAATACAAAGGAAGATATAAATTAATAGGTAAAAAAATCTTTGGTAATATTGAAGGAAACTTACCCCAACAAATAACCGATTATATTTATTATAATTATGATACCGATAAGCTTAAAACAATTAATATCATGGGTGATGGAGCCTCCTGGATTAAAGCCTTTGCAACTGATGGAACTTCAAAATTTCATCCTGATATACAAATCAAATATGGATTAGACAAATTCCATATGACTCAAGCTCTTATGTCGATGAGTACTAAAAAATATAAAGACTCCTATTATGCAATAATGAAAAATTATGTAATTACCAATAAAAAAGAAGAGTTTATAAATGTGGTAGAAAGTTTAATATATAAAGACCCCAAACGCGAAGAAGCAATCAAAGAAAAAATGAATTATATTTTAAATAATTGGGAGCATATTCAAACCTCATATCACGATATAAAATATAAATGTTCGATGGAATCTAATATATCCCATGCCTTAGCGGATTTATTCACAGCTAGACCAAGGGCATATAGTAAAAAAGGTTTAGAACTCTTACTCAATATCCGATTACTAAAGATAAACGGATATGATTTGAAGAAAATATATTTTGAATCTTTAAAAAAAGAAATAAACTTTCTATCTGATCAGGAAATAATAACTAGAAATATTTCTAAAAGCAAATATGCTAAATATAGGACTATTTTAATCATTCTTTAACTGATTCTAATTTCAGTTTAATAATAAATGATATGAGTTTTTAATAATTAAAAAGTTGTAGTAATTAGACTTCCACATTGACTCTGTTCTCCAACATAAAAACAATTAAAATTTAACTTTTAAAAAGAAATTCAACTTATTTTTAACAATTTTAACTATTTTCCCCTAATATTCTTTACACGAACTAATAGCAAAATCTTGCTGGGCGAT
>JAQVMY010000057.1 GCA_028703405.1 Bacilli bacterium | reverse complement strand
TTATTTACCCCGTACAAAAAAGGCATAAAAGGACAATTTGGACTAGGACTATCAATAATTAGAAAAACCCTCTGTTTAGTTGGTTATGAAATAGTTGTAAAAAATGAAAAGAAAGGCGTAACATTTAGCATATATTAATCAAGATTGTCTTTAACGAGACAATCTTTTATTATCTCTTACTATTTATAATTTTACACATCAAAAGAAAAGATTAGGATAATGACTAGACAATAGTTGAACTTTTTTATATAATATTAATGGGATGGGAGTATAAAATGAAGAATATAAAAATTATTTATTGCTTGTTAATTGTTTTTTTATTAGTTGGTTGTAATAGTAAAAAACTAAAACTTGCTGAGGAAAAAAATGTTGATTATGTAGAGCAAATTACAGATTTGACAGAAAAATTAACAAGATTATCTGATGAAAATGTTGTGTTATTAGAAAAAGTGGAAAAATATGAGCCAGAAATATATGAAGAAGGGGAATGTGATTTCACAAGAACATACCATATTATTGATATAATGAATTATCAAACTAGTGACAATGCTTCAAAATTTATTATTTTAGATCAATTCCAAGCTGTTAATCCATTTATAGTTAATTTACCAGAAGATCAAGTGGCTAAAGTAACTAAAGGCAAAACTTACGAATTTACATTTCGTGGGGATAAAAAATATCAAAAAAGTGAATATAATGAATTGTTCAAAAAATTTGAATTAAATAATATAAAGGAAACAGACCGTGTCGGATTAAATCAATTACAAGATCCTTGCAGATAATTTGCTAGAATAAAATAATTTTGTAGTAAGTTGAAGGGAAAAGGTATATGAAAAAAATATTGCTTTTAATTATTGGAGTTATTATTTTAATAAGTTTAGTTTTCGGAATAATTGACTACAGAAAAATTACACATGGCGAACAACCATTATTTATGGTAAGAATAACAGAAGATACTGATAATCTTCAAAAATATATTGGGTTAGGTTATACCTTGAAAAGGGATGTTAGTGTATCGTTTAGAGAGCCATTTTATTTAGACAATGAAATTAGAGTTGGACCTTGGTTTTTAACTATGGAATTACCTTTTTATTCAATGATAACTTATAACCAAACCTTTGACACAAGTGAAATAAATAATTGTAATAATGAACCAGAACTATATTATAAAGAAGAAAATAGAAACATATATATATATTGCTTAAATAGTTTTACTACAAGGCATTCTAAAAAAGACTTTAAAGATTATATAACCAACAATGAATTCAACACCCAACTTGATGATTTTATTGAAGGGTTAATTTTTGTAGAAGAAAACGAAAATATTGGTTATAAAATATATCGGGAACCAGGAAAAGCAAAATATATTAGTGATGGTTATACTAATAATGGATTAACTATTATAAAATGTAGTACAAAAGAAGGCAATCAAGATATTTATATTGGTCCTAAATGGATGGAATACAACGAAGTTTTTTGTAATTATAATTAAAAAGTATAGATAAATAGCAAACTAATGTCAACTAAAAGGAAACTAGATTGCTATAACTTTGTTTCTTTTATATAATTTTCTTATAAGGGTAGATTATATAATAACTCTACATACTATCATTATAACTTAAGTGGTAGTTTATGATTGATTTTACGACTGGTGCTGTTGGATTAACCTTATTGATAAATATTATTAAAACATTATTATTGCCACTATTAGCCTTTTTGGCTTTTATAGTATTATTATTTATCAATAAAAAGTTAAAAAATCTTAAGTTTTACTTGCACTATATAGCTAATAATATGAATGAGAATTAAAAAACTCGTTTTTATTTTTTAAAATGTTTGGATGATTATATATCTTAAAACATAAAAAAACCCTTGAATTACAAGGGTTAATATTCAAATTTGGAGCGGGTGATGAGAATCGAACTCACGTATTTAGCTTGGAAGGCTAAGGTTCTACCATTAAACTACACCCGCAATTAGTAGGCAAGTATAATTATACTAGATTTAAGATAAATGTCAATACATTTTGTTTTAATAATCAAACATTTTTTTTGGAAAATAGTGTCTAAATAAGATTTTTGCTCATATAATGTAATGTGGAAAAGGGAGGAATAATATACATGGAAACACTTAAAGTTTCATCAAAATCAAATCCAAATTCAGTAGCTGGAGCATTAGCTAATGTATTTAGAGAAAAAGGAACAGTAGAAATGCAAGCAATAGGTGCGGGAGCACTTAATCAGGCTATTAAGGCTATTGCAATTGCTAGAGGCTTTGTCGCGCCAAGTGGTAAAAATTTAGTTTGTATCCCAGCTTTCACTGATGTTGTTATAGATGGTGAAGAGCGTACAGCAATTAAATTAATCGTGGAATCAAAATAAATACCCATTTGGGTATTTTTCTTTACAATAATCTCGACAAATATTTACAAAATCAAACGTTTATGGTATTATGATGATATGGAGGTAAATAATGAAAAAAGTAGCATTTTTAGTAACCTTAATTAGTGTTTTTGTGCTTGTTGGTTGCAGTTTCGGAGGTAATAAAATAGAAAAATATCAGGAAGTTTTAGAAGAGTACGGTCGTGATTACTATTCAAAATATCAAAAAGAAATTCGTTTTATGACAAACCTTGAAGTTACAATTGATATGTTGAAGGATGCAAATAACCCTACTGAAAATTATGATTTAGAAAAATTAAAAAAATGCAAGGGAAATAGTAAAATTATGATTGAAGTTGACGAAGAAACCAGAGAAATTAAAAAAGTAGAATTTGAAATGGATTGTGAAAAATAAAAGATCTTAGTATTTAATCTATAAAGGATATTTTATAACCAGATTAAGTAATATTCTTTTCAAAATTATATAATATGAAATCTTATTTGTTAAAATAAAGGGAAAAGCCTATTTGCTTTTCCCTTTTACCTTCGTTATAGTGAATGTGGGAAGGAGGAATTAGATGCTTAATCAAACTGTAATAGTAGGAAGATTAGTAAGAGAGCCCGAACTAAGGGAAACGGGAAATGGAACCAAGGTAACCAATATTACTTTGGCAGTTCCGCGTAGTTATAAAAATGTTGATGGCGAGTATGAAACAGATTTTATTTCTTGTGTTTTATGGAAGGGTATTGCTGAAAACACAGTTGAATATGTAAAAAAAGGGGATTTATTAGGAATTAAAGGAAGATTACAAACACATAATTTTCAAACTGAAGATAGTACTAAAAAATATGTAACGGAAGTTGTTGCAGAAAAGGTAACATTTTTATCTAGTAAGAAAGCAGAATCATAATCTGCTTTTTTAGTGGTATAGAATATTTATTAATTTGCTTTAAATCCAAAACATGATAAAATATGTTTAATGAATTATATTTAGTGGAACCTTTAATAAAGTGATTAAAATGTCAAATCAGAATTGATTATAAAATAAAAATATAGTATAATATTATTAGATGGTAAGGAGTAGTTAGTTATGAAAAAAAATATTACAATAGTAGTCTTCTTTATTTTTACATTTATTTTAACTTGGTTAGGTTATAAAACACTCATATTTATTAATTACAAAGTTGATATTGAAAAAATAGGAAATAACACATATCAACCAGGTGAAGTACTTAAAATTATTAGAAATGTCGACCCTGATCAGTCAACAATGATTAAATTTATAGATGTTTATTATAAAGATTTGGAAGGCAACTTAATTTTAGATAAAGATGAATCTAAAGAAGAGGGACCCGAAGTATATAATACTTATTATATAGAAAAGGAAGATGAAAAAAATTATTTAGCTACTTTTAAAGTTGGTAAATCAGATTTTAATTTATATGATATTTTTTCTTCAGACGAAATTTTTGTGTATGGTTTTCAATTGAAAAGTTTAAATCGTAAAAAGTTACTAGATAAATATAATCTTAATAATGATAATGATATAGTGAGATATGTTATTGATCATCGTGATGACGAAGTTAGTATTTTTTCTGGTACTGATGAAATAAAAATGAATTATTTTATGAAAACATTTGCAGGTACAGTGATTCCATCATCGATATTGCACCCAATAGAAGGTGATTACAAAGGTTATATATATGTTTCAAACACAAATCTTTATTATGAAGTTCATTTATTCAATGACAGTAAACATTATGTATTTAGTTTTATTAATAATAAGGGACAAGATTATTTTAATTTAGAAGATGTTAAAGAATTTATTAAAAATGTTCAATTTATTGAGTAGTTTATTATATTAATAATTATATGAAAAAAGTAAATACTTATAGGTATTTACTTTTAAAATTTTCATAAAACAAATCATCAGGTTTAAGATTAAATATATCTGATATTTTTATTGCCATTGTATAAGATAATCTTCTTTTACTTTTTTCTAGTTGCCAATAATATGTTTTACTAATGTTTAAAAAATCGGCCATATCTTGAAAAGTAAAATTATTCTTTTCTCGATATTTTTGTAATTTGTTCATATTACCACCACCAACCTCATTATAAGTTAACCAGAAGATAATTTCAAGGGTTTGAGTTACTTTTTGGTTAACTTTGTTGTAATGAATCTAAATATTGTTATAATGTTATTAACAATTAGATAACAGGAGGAGTATATGGTTATTGGTGATAGAATAAAAAATGCTCGTATTAACAAAGATTTATCGCAAGAATCACTTGGTAAATTATTAGGAGTTTCCAAGGTTTCTGTATGCGGATATGAATTAGGAACACGTACTCCTAGTTTAGATACATTAATTAAAATAATTGACTTTTTAGATTTAGATCCTAACTATTTATTAGGGCGTGATGTTTTTGTTGCATCTGATATTGATGAAAAATATTATATTAGTATGTCTAAAGATGATGTCGAGATAATTAATGAATTAAAAAAACATCCAGTATTATATAATAAAATAGCAAAATCTCCTAAACGAACCATTGAACTAATTAGTCGTGAAATAACAAATTAAGATTTTCTTAATTTTTTTATTTTTTCCTAATTATTATGCTATAATTATAATAGGTGGTAGAATGAACATAATTGATATCATTAACAAGAAAAAAAATAAACAAACGCTAACCTTTGAAGAGTTGGACTATGTGATTAAAGGTTATTTAAATGATGAAATTAAAGACTATCAAATGAGTGCTCTTTTGATGGCTATTACGATTAATGGAATGAGTGAAGAAGAAACTATCAATTTAACTAATATTATGCTTAATAGTGGTGACACTATTGATTTATCGGAAGTTAATAATATTGTTGTTGATAAACATTCAACAGGAGGGGTTGGAGATAAAACAACTCTTGTTTTGGCGCCTCTTGTAGCTGCTTGTGGATTAACAATAGCTAAGATGAGTGGGCGAGGATTAGGACATACTGGTGGTACGATTGATAAATTAGAATCCATAAAAGATTTTAAAGTTGATATATCAAATGAAGACTTTATTAAACAAGTTAATGAAATTAATGTGGCCCTCGTTAGTCAGAAAGATAATTTGGTTCCTGCTGATAAATTAATATATGCTTTAAGAGATGTTACTGGTACTACTTCATCTATTCCTTTAATTGCATCAAGTATTATGAGCAAAAAATTAGCTAGTGGTGCTAGTAAATTTGTGCTTGATGTTAAAGTAGGTGAAGGAGCTCTAATTGATAATCTTGATGATGCTAGAAAGTTAGCGAAATTAATGGTTAAAATTGGAAAAGCAAATAATAAGGAAACTATTTGTGTTTTAACAAATATGGATGAGCCGTTGGGATGTGCAATTGGCAATGGTGTTGAAGTTATTGAGAGTATTAATTTTTTAAAAGGGAATCATGTTGAAGATTTATATACATTAACTACATCACTTGCTGCTATCATGGTAAGTATTGGAAAAGATGTTGGAATTAGACAGGCCTTAATAGAAGTGACTGAAAAACTTGAAAACGGTGAGGCTTATCAAAAATTTTTAGATATGGTAAGTTATCAAGGTGGTAATATAAAAGAAATTGAGTTATCATCTAAAATTCATTCAATAAGAAGTAATAAATCAGGATATATCAATAGAATTGATCCCTTAAAAATAGGTAATTTAGTTAAACAATTAGGTGGAGGTCGTACCAGTAAAGACGATGTAATTGATTTAGGAGTTGGCTTTTTACTGAATAAAAAAGTTGGAGATCATGTTTTAGAGAATGAAGAATTGCTAAAAGTTTATTATGGTAGGGGAGATATTAAAATTAAAGATATTATAAATTGTTTTGAGATTGATATAATTGAGAAAACCCAAAACCCTCTGATTTATGAGGTGATAAAATGATAATAGTTGATTATATTTTTAGGTATTCTTTAACAGTATCTCTTATTGCAAATGTTATTACAAATATTTTCAAATCATTAACACCAATTTTTGCAATCATAATGGTAATTACTATTGTCAACATTTTGTATAGGTATAGTAAATATGGTTCTAAAATATTACCAAAATTTAAATCCCCTAAAATAGATGATTATCAACAGAATATAATGATTAATAGTATTAATAAGTTAGGCGGAAACCGTAAAGTAATCAGTTTAACTAATTGTCAATCGGATTTATTAATAATTGATGAAAAGGGTATATATTTACTTTTATATTATAACGAACATGGAACTTTAATTGGACATATTACGGATCAAAAGTTAAAACTAAAAAAAAGTGAATATGTTTTTACAGAAGTTATTAATCCATTTCAAATGATACTTGAAGATGAAATTAAATTATTAAAAATTATTGGTGAAATCCCAATAAATAAATATATTATTTTTAATAACAATTGTAATGTTCAAGTTGAAGATATTAGTAATGTTGAAACCCTGTTGCTACGTAATAGTGATCATATACTAAAAAGTGAATTAAAAAAGGTTGCTAAAAAGAGCATTGATGTTGAGGAGTACTACAATAAAATAACATTAAAAATTGGTAATTAGCTGCAAAAGTTGATAAAAGTTAGAATATGTTCTATAATATAAAAGGAGAGTGAAAAAATGTTATACCCATCAATTGACAAACTGTTAAACCAAATCGGTTCAAAATATTTATTAGTCAATGTTGTAGCAAAGCGTGCTAAAGAGATTAGAGAATCTGGACATCGTCAAATGCCTGACAAGGATTATAATTCTATAAAACCAATTGGGATGGCTTTAGAAGAAATTTCTAACAACTTAATTGAAATATATGAAAAATAAAAGAGTGAGTCATTGTAATTACAGTGATTTTTTTGTTGTAAAAGGAACATTTGTTTGGTAA
>JAQVMY010000056.1 GCA_028703405.1 Bacilli bacterium | reverse complement strand
AATATATTATATGTTGCTAGTGGTGATGAAAGTAATTATTTATATAGTGATGAGGCCTTAATTGACACGATAAATTGGATAAGTAAAAGTAAAAAGGATACATGTACAGCTAAATTTAGATATCGTCAAAAGGATGTGCCAGTAACAATTAAGTTTGTAGATGATGATCACATTATTGTTAAATATCCAAGTTTATCTAGAGCAGTAACTCCTGGACAAGCATGTGTTTTCTATGATGGCGAAGAATGTTTAGGTGGGGGAATTATAAAAGAAGTAAGAAGAGAAGGGAAAAAACTTAAGTATTTGTAGTGTACTATTACTTTACACTTGACAATTGACATAAAAGTGATAAAATGGTAATAGGAGGATTTAAAGTATGGAGAGATTAAACGAAATATTATATGAATTAGGTATTACCAAAGTTAAACTAGCAAAGATTTTAGGAGTTTCTAGACAAATGATTTATAATTATCTAGAATTGGATGATCTAAATAAATGGCCAAAAGATAAAAAAGTGTTAATTTTAAATTTGTTAGGAATTAAAGCACCTGATGAATTAAATGAAATTAAAGTTGATACTGACTATATTATGGGTGTTGAAGAACGAATTAATACATTATTTGCAGATGATAATAAAGTTGTTCAAATTCCTAATGATGCTGTTTTATTTGCAGGAATAGGGAAGAAGCAAAAGGAAGTTATGTCTGATATTATTGAATTTATGAGAGAAAAATTTGATGATAATAATGATATGGAAACTTATAATTCATTTTTATATTTTTATCACTTTTTACAAACCATGCAAGTTTCACCAGAATTAAAGTATATGTTAGCATATGTATCAAAAGCAGCAGGTTTTACAAAATCAAAAGAATTTGTTTTTGATGAAGATGAACAATTTATTTTTGAAAGTATAATGTTTTCAGCAATGACTTTATATAATAGTGGTGGTACTTCTAAATCTAAACTAGCAGAATCGCATCGTCGATTTGTAAATCAAATTGAACAAAAGCGTGAAGAAAAAATGAGTCGTACATTAGAATTGAACTCAGCTAAGATTCAAGCATTAAGAGAACTTGGCTACAATGAAATTACAGAAAAAAATGCTGCAGAGGTATTTGAGAAGATGGCAGAGATTCAATCAAGGAAAGTAACAGTATAAAAGACCTATTATATGGGTCTTTTTAGATTAACATCAACTTCCGATAATGTATATTATGTTGTGTTATTAATTTTATTAACCTCATAAATTAGAAAAAAATAAATAATATCATAATTTTATAATTTTGATTCATAATATAAATGGGTGATTATAATGAAAAAGAATAAGATGCAATCTAACAGCAAAAGTAAAATGAACAATCAAAATAATAAGAATGTTCAAAACAAGGCTAATACTACTAGTACTAATGCAAATAACAGTAATAGATCAGCTAACGCTAATAATGCACAAGGCAAAGCTAATACTAATGCAAATAATATTAATAGATCATGTGCCAAAAATACTAATGCTACTAACACAAGTCAACAAAATGTTGGATTTGATGCTTCAAATGGTGAAGAAGAAGATCATTCATTTAGACTTGATGAAGATTCAGAGCATTCCTTTGAATTAAGATAGGATTGTAGATAAGCCCAAAGAAAAAGGAATAAGTTAATATTCCTTTTTTGTTACACCTATCCCCTTTTTAATTAAATTTTATTTATTACTTGCAGTTAACATCCATAATTCTTTTTCAAAAAAATTTATGTTATCACTCATTAAACTCGATGTTATATGGTCATTAATAGAGTTTGAATATTCCTCTAATTCTTTAGAAAAGGCTAACATAAAACTAAAATCATTAATTAAAACACTATATACTTGTTTGGTAGTAAAATCCTGACTACGCATTGATTTAATTGTAGATTTTTCTTCATATTCTACTAAAGAAGTAATAGGATATTGATTTAACATTTTAATTCTTTCTGCAACAGCGTCATACATCTCTGCAACTTTGTTGTAATAATCATCTAGTTTTTTATGAAGAGTGAAGAAGTGTTCACCAATAACGTTAAAATGTAAATTATATAAATTATTATTTAATACTTTTAAGTTGGATAAATATTCATTTAATATTTCAATTTGCCCAACTTTATTATAACAATCTTGCATACAATTAACTCCCCCTAAATAATTATATGCAATTACCCATGATTGTTAACTTATTACTCCCCTAATTTTAATTATATTAATTTATCTTTGAAACTGGTTCCAATATTTGTTTTTGTTACTTTAAAATTATCTGCTATAGTTGAACCAATATCTGCAAAAGTTTTTAAATCATCTAGTTTTTTAGGTTCTTTTAATTTTTTTGAGTATATTAAAACTGGAACATTTTCCCTAGTATGATCACTACCTTTAAATGTTGGATCATTACCATGGTCAGCAGTTATAATTAATAGATCATTATCATTTAAGTTATTTAATATTTTTGGTATATAGTTATCAAATTCTTCAATTAAATTAGCATAACCTTGTGGATTTCGTCTATGACCATACTTTGAATCGAAATCATTAAGATTAGCAAAACAAAGGCCTTTAAAATCGGTTTTAAGGGTATCTATAATCTTATTTATGCCATCTAAGTTATCTGTTGTAGAAATGCTTTTAGTAATGCCACAACCATTGAAAATATCATTTATTTTACCAATTGAAATAACATCATAATTATTATCTTTAAGATTATCTAAAACTGTTTTTTCAGGTGGATTTAAGGCATAATCTTTACGATTTGAAGTTCTCATAAAATCACCATTTTGACCAACAAAAGGTCTAGCAATAATTCGACCTACTTTCCATTCATCTTTTAAAGTTAATTGTCTGGCTATTTCGCATATTTTATATAACTCTTCTAGTGGTATGACTTCTTCATGAGCAGCAATTTGAAGAACGCTATCAGCAGAAGTATACACAATAATACTTCCTGTTTTAATATGTTCTTCTCCTAAATCCTTAATTATTTCAGTCCCACTAGCGCTTATATTACCTATGACTAATCTATTACTTAATTTTTCTAATTCGCTTATTAATTCATTTGGGAAACCAGTTTCAGTAAATGTTACTGCTGGAGTTTCAGTTCTAATTCCCATTAATTCTAGGTGTCCCGTTAAAGTATCTTTTCCATTACTAAGTTCAATTGCTCTTGCATAATATGAATTAGTTTTTATGTTTGATTTATCAATTAAATTAAGTAATCCCATTTTTTCTAAATTAGGGATTGAAATATTTGTTGTATCTATAATATTACCTAATGTGTTAGCGTCTTTATCTCCATACTGCTCTGCATCTAGTGCCCCACCAATTCCTAAAGAATCAAGTATTATTAAAAATATTCTTTTATATTTCATAGTTTTCTCCTATCTAGCTTTGCGCAACTCATCTTCAAATAATTGATGAATATTTTTACTGACATTTAAATTATAATCCGTCTCTAGTATTTTTACTGCTTCATTTTTAAAAGTTTGAGATAAGTCTGACTCTGTTAATCTTTGATAAATAGTTCCACGATTTTGATTGATTGAATGAATAAAACATGATAATAACTTTAATTTATCAATTTCTTTTTCATCATTGTTTTTATATTTATTATAAATATTAGGAATTGTTTTTGTTAGACCAGTTATTAGTTGTTTATGATCCATTTCTAACTCATCAACTGCCATACTATCGACATCGATAAATACTGGTTCAAGTTCTTCAACAACAATATTAGCATGTTTTACATCACCGATAATAATGTTGTTATCATGAATTATTTCCATTTTTTCAAATAATTTTTGATATAAATTAAGTAGGATTTTAAAGTCATGAAAAGAATCGATAGTCTTTCCTTCATTAATTTTTTGCATAACATAACCTTCAAATTTTCCGTCAACATTAACTAAAGTTTGTGGTTTAACCAAAACCATTCCATTAATATTTTTTTCATTTAGTCTTATTATTTTTAGTTTTTTATTTTCAAAATCTAAAATCTCTTTCAAATATGGTTCAAAAGCTTTTATTAATAATTGATCACTATATACTAAGATACGTCCTTCAAAGCCTCCCTTATTAAATATTTCCAATTTATTAAGTTCATCTCTTGTATAATTTATTTCTTCCATAATTTTCTCCTTACTTCTATCCATGTGGATGATAATTATTATAATCCCTTTTTAATGATTCTTTTGATACATGGGTATATATTTGAGTTGACGATATATTGGAGTGTCCAAGCATCTCTTGAATACTTCTTAAATCCGCTCCGTTATCAAGTAAATGACTTGCAAATGAATGTCTCAAGGTATGTGGTGAAAAGGCAGTTGTAATCCCTTTCTTTTTAGCAATTACATGTAATATTTTATAAAATTGTTCACGAGTCATTTTTGTGCCTTGATTTGTTATAAATAAATATTCACTATGCTTATGTTTTAAAAATAATGGTCTTGCTTTATGAAGGTATAAAATAATAATACTTGTTGCATATTCACCAATTGGTAGTTGTCTTTCTTTGTTGCCCTTTCCCATTGTTTTTAAAGTACTCATTTGTAGATCAACGTCATTTAATTTTAAATTTACTAATTCGCTAACTCTAAGTCCAGTTGCATACATTAGTTCAATCATCGCTTTATTACGATAAGAAAATTTATCATTTAAGTCAATATTCAATAAAATTTCAACTTCTTCTTTTGATAATACAGAGGGAATAGTTTTATTTATTTTAGGTATTTCAATATATTCCATAGGATTATCAATCACTTTTTTTTCTATTAATAAAAATTTATAAAAACCTCTTAAAGCACTTATTTTTCGACTAATACTTTTATTAGATAACTTTTGTTGTTTTAAATTTTTTAAATATTCTTTAATACTATTCTCATTAATGTTATTAAGATTTAAATTTCTTTCTTCACAAAAATTATTAAATATTATTAAATCAAATTCATAACTTTTTTTAGTATTAATACTATACTTCTTATCAATAATTAGATAATCTAAATATTTATTAATATTGGTTAACAGACTGTCCATATACTCACCTATATAAATTATAACAAAAATACTATCATTTTACTATGATTTTTGTTAAAATGAAGGTGGTGATAGACATGAATGAACCTTTAGCAATAAAACTTAGACCAAATAAAGTTAGCGACATAATTGGCCAGACACATTTAGTTGGTGATAACAAAATAATTACTAATATGGTAAATAATAAGAGATTGTTTTCAATGATTTTATATGGTCGCCCTGGAATTGGTAAAACCAGTATCGCCTATGCAATTATTACGGAACTTGGACTTCGTTACCGTATGCTTAATGCAGTTATTAATAATAAAAAAGAAATTGAAATAGTTATTGAAGAAGCAAAAATGTATAATGGAATGGTTGTTCTTATGGATGAAATTCATCGTATGAATAAAGATAAACAAGATTTACTACTTCCTTATTTAGAAAGTGGTTTAATTACTTTAATTGGTATGACAACTTCTAATCCTTATCATAAAATTAATCCTGCTATTAGAAGTCGTTGTCAAGTTTTCGAACTTAAAGAATTAACTGAAGATGATATTATTAAAGGTTTGAATAGAGCAATTAAAAGTGAATATTTAAAAGATATTAAAATTGATGAAGAAAGTATTAAATATATAGCGGCCTTAGCGGCTGGTGATTTAAGAAGTGCTTATAATATTTTAGAAATTGTATATTACTCAACTAATGATTATATTATTAATATTGAAAAAATTAAAAACATTAATAATAAACCAGTATTCTTTCATGATAAAGATTCAGATGGTCATTATGACTTACTTAGTGCTTTTCAAAAATCAATTAGGGGAAGTGACGTTAATGCTTCAATTTATTATTTAGCGAAACTATTAGAGGCTGAAGACTTAGATAGTATTTATAGAAGAATGACGGTTATTGCTTATGAAGATATTGGACTTGCCAATCCTAGTATGGGACCTAAAGTTGATGCTGCTATTAATGCATGTGAACGAGTTGGTTTACCAGAAGCTAGAATTCCTTTAAGTGTTGTCGTACTTGAACTTGCTTTATCGCCTAAGTCTAACAGTGCCTATACAGCCCTTGATAATGCCACTAATGATATTAGAATAGGTAAAAGTGCAAGTATACCTAAACATATTAAAAATGGCTCTAGTGATTACTTATACCCTCATGATTACAAATTTGGATATGTTAAACAACAATATTTACCAGATAATTTAAAAGATAGAAAATATTACCAACCTAAAACTACAAGTAAGTATGAACAAAATTTAAAAATAATTTATGAAAATTTAAAAAAATAAAAAAAGTAGAGTAAAATCTACTTTTTAAACGCTTAAAATAAATAGTTCAAGACCTAAATCTTTATCTATTTTTCCTGATTTTATATTTAAATCAAGATCGGCTAGCTTTTCAATATAAGTTAATAGTAGTTCCCTACTATATTCCCTCCCCTTTTCAATAGCCAATTTTACTGGATAGGGATGAGATCCTAAATTTGAAGCAATATCATTTATTGTATAACCTTTTTGAATTAATAATTTAGCCTGATACATCATTCTAAACTTATTGGCAAGTAACGATATAATAGCTATTGGTTCTTCGTTAAAAATACGAAGTTCTTTATATAATTCAAGGGCTTTATCTAAGTTTCTATTAATGATACAATCAATAAAATAATACATATCTGGTTGTATATTTTTACTAGTAACATCTAATATATCTTCTTTGGTTATTACTAAATTATCATCTTTGTAAATTTTCAATTTATTTATTTCTTGAGTTAATATTCCTAAATTATTGCCAACTCGTTCTACTAATAAATTAATACAATCTATTTCAATCTTGTATTCGTTAAAGTAATTAGTTATAAATTTTGTTAGGTTTTTAGGTGTTTCAACTTTTATTACATTTCCAAATTGATTCATTAATTTACATATTTTTTTGCGTTCATCAAGTTTTTCTGTTTCTGCAATAAATATAATGACAGTATCGGGATTGGAATTATTTAAATATGATTCTAATTTTTTTATATCTTGTTCTAAATCATTTTTCTTGGTTGTGAAAATATTACTATTTTTAATAATAATTGTTTTGGTTTGACTAAATAGTGATATAGTTTCTGCATCATCTAAAATGTCTTCTATTAAGTTATTATCTAAATTATATGTAACTATATTAATTGGGTCAGTATCTTTTATAATTTTTTTAACTTCAAGTTCTATTAAAAAATTATCTAATCCATAAATCAAATATAAATTACTATTCATTATCAATAATTATATATGGATTAGAAGAAGATCCATTACCATTAATTTTCAAATTAGATTTTAGATAAACAACTGG
>JAQVMY010000055.1 GCA_028703405.1 Bacilli bacterium | reverse complement strand
GATTCTTTAACAGATGATTGTACTTATCAAGTATCATTATTTGAAAATATAGATGATCATGATAAAAGTTTAGAACTTGAAAAGGTAGTTGATGGTATAAATCAAAAATATGGTTCAACTTCAGTTAAGAAAGCATCACTTATTAGAAAAATTAAATGATAGAAATGTATTATAAATAGTAAATTATATGATAAACAGAAAAAGAAAATTAGTTATCATTCAAAGATGTAAAAAATATGTTATAATTTAATAAGAAGATTATTATGTAGTGGTAGTAAAGTGAGGTAAAATAATATGTATAAATTTATTGATTTATTTGCTGGTATTGGTGGTATAAGAATCGCTTTTGAAAGTGTTGGTGGTGATTGTGTTTTCTCATGTGAGTGGGATAAATATGCACAAAAAACTTATGCTGAAAATTTTGGTGAAATTCCAGCAGGAGATATAAAAAAAATAAAAAATGAAGATATACCAAAACATGATATTCTATTAGCTGGATTTCCTTGCCAAGCTTTTTCTATTGCTGGTAAAAGGAAGGGTTTTGGCGACATAAGGGGTACGATGTTTTTTGAGACTGCTAGAATAATCAAACACCATAAACCTAAAGCCTTTTTTCTTGAAAATGTAAAAGGCTTAATAATGCATGATAAAGGTAAAACATTGAAAACAATATTAGAGGTTTTAAGAAATGATTTAAATTATTATGTTCCTGAACCCAAAATTATGAATGCTAAGGATTTTGGTGTTCCGCAAAATAGAGAAAGAATTTTCATTGTAGGTTTTAGAAAAGATATTGATGCTAGTTCTTTTGAATATCCTAAACCTTTAAATATCCCTGTTTGTATTAAAGATATTATGGAAGAAAAAACTGTGTCAGCGAAATACTATCTTTCTACGACTTATTTAAATACCTTAATAGCACATAAAGAGCGCCACGCTAAAAAAGGTAATGGATTTGGTTATGAAATTAAAGATATAAACGGAATAGCAAATACCATTTTAGTTGGTGGTATGGGAAAAGAACGTAATTTGATTATTGATAAACGATTAAAGGATTTTACTCCTGTAACTCATATTAAAGGGGAAGTTAACCGCAAAGGTATAAGAAAAATGACTCCAAGAGAATGGGCAAGATTGCAAGGGTTTCCAGATTTTTATAAAATACCAGTAGCAGATGTTCATGCTTATAAACAATTTGGGAACTCTGTTGCAGTCCCTGCGGTTAAAGCAACAGCGGAGAAAATTTTTGATGTTTTAAACAAAAACAAAATGGAGGTGTAATATGATGTTAACTGGAAATAAAGGTGAATGGTCAGAAATTTATGTATTTTTGAAACTTTTATCAACAGGAAAATTGTATGCAGCAGATTCAGAGTTAAATAGAATTGACCATGTATTTTATGAAATACTCGAAATTTTCAGAAAAGAAAATATTGGAGAATTAAAGTTTCTATTTGATAAGGAAAATCAAATGGTTAGAATTATAAAGCAAGATGATGAAACATTTTTGCTAGTGCTTGAAGTTTCTGAATTTTCGGTTGAGGCTGATTACTTATTAGAAAAAATTCAAAGTGAAGAAAACCGTACATTTTCAATTCAACGAATTGAAGAATTTTTGAATAGAATGAATTGTAACAAACTAAAAGCACCAACAAGTGACAAGTCTGATATAATGATTAGAATTCATGATTTAAACACTGGATATGAACCTGTACTATGTTTTAGTATAAAATCAAGGTTAGGTAGTCCATCAACCTTATTAAATGCGGGTAAAACAACAAACTTTACTTATAAAATAAGTGGACCAATAAATGATTCACTAATGAATGAGTTTAATGGTAATAAAAAAATTAGAAAAGCTTTTTTTAATTTGTTATCAGCAGGTTGTCGTATTTCCTTTGTTGATATAGATAATAAAACTTTTAAGAACAACTTGGTACTTATTGACGCGGATTTGCCAATTATTTCATCTTTAATGCTTGAAGAATATTATATACATGGAAAATCCAATATTAATGAAGTTTTATTAGAATTAGAAACTAAAAATGAATTGAATTATAATTTAGAAGAATCACATCCTTTTTATAGATATAAATTTAAAAAATTTATTACAGAGACAGCATTAGGAATGTTGCCTTCAAGGCCATGGACTGGAAGGGTGGAAGCAACAGGAGGATATATCGTGGTTCGTGAAGATGGTGAAGTTCTGTGCTATCATTTGTATAATAGAAATGAATTTGAGGACTATTTATTAAATAATACAAAATTCGATACACCAAGTACAAGCCGACATGAGTTTGCAAAAATCTACAAAGAAAACAATGAATATTTTATTAAATTAAATATGCAAATTAGGTTTATAAGATAAAATAAACGCAAAATAAAAAAATTATATACATTATTTAAATACATTCATAGTAGGGAGACAGAAAAATGAATCAAGAAATTATTAATGAAATAGGACTTAACCTAAAAATAAAAAATGAACAAGTGTTAGAGACTCTAACATTACTTAGTGAAGGAAATACAATTCCGTTTATTGCTAGATATCGTAAAGAGAGAACTGGTAATTTAGATGAGGAACAAATTCGTGCGATTAATGAGGTATATGAATATCAAGTTAATTTACTTAAACGTAAAGAAGATGTTATTAGATTAATTGAAGAAAAGGATTTAATGACTGAGGAATTACGAACTGAAATTTTGAAGGCTACTAAATTAGTTGAAGTAGAGGATTTATATCGTCCCTTTAAAGAAAAGAAAAAAACTAAGGCGACTGAAGCAATTAAACAAGGGCTTGAACCTTTAGCAAAATTAATTATGGAATTTCCAACTACTGGTGATATCGAAACTATTACCAAACCATTTATAAAGGATACTGTAAAAACAGTTGAAGATGCTGTTACTGGTGCTGGATATATTATTGCTGAAAATATCAGTGATAATGCTCATTATCGTAAATGGATTAGAATAAATTCTTTTATACATGGGTCAATAGTTAGTAATATTAAAAAGGGTGTTGTTGATGAAAATAAGTTATATGAAATATATTATGATTACCAAGAGAATGTTAAACAGATAAAACCACATAGAGTATTAGCAATAAACCGCGGTGAAAAAGAAAAAGTATTAACTGTTAAACTTGATGTTAATCAAGATGAAATAATTAATTACTTAAATTCTAAGATTATTAAAAATGAAAAATCTTTTGTAACAGATATAGTTAAGGAAGCTATAATAGACAGTTATAAGCGTTTAATTGCACCTAGTATTGAAAGAGAAATTAGATCTGATTTAACGTTAGTTGCTGAAGATGTAGCAATTGATAATTTCGGTAAAAACTTAGAAAGTTTATTATTGCAAGCGCCACTTAAAGATAAAATGATTTTAGCACTTGATCCAGCTTTTAGAACTGGTTGTAAAATAGCTGTTATTGATTATACTGGTAAAAAAATTGATATTAAAGTTATCTATCCTCATGAACCAAGAAAAGAAATTGAAAAAAGTAAACAAACAATGTTAGATTTAATCAAAAAATATAAGATTGATATCATTGCTATAGGTAACGGTACCGCGTCAAGGGAAAGTGAAGCGTTTGTTGCGGAACTTATTAAAGAGGCTGATCATAAAGTAGAATATATTATTGTTAGTGAAGCAGGGGCTTCTGTTTATTCTGCAAGTAAGTTAGCAGCTCTTGAATTCCCAGATTTACATGTTGAAGAAAGAAGTGCCATTAGTATTGGTAGAAGATTGCAAGATCCATTATCAGAATTAGTTAAAATAGATCCTAAAAGTATTGGGGTTGGACTTTATCAGCACGATGTGTCTGATAAAAAGTTAACTGAATCATTAGATTTTGTGGTTACCAAAGCCGTTAATCAAGTCGGTGTTAATATTAATACAGCCAGTTCTTCTCTTTTAAAATATGTTTCTGGGATAAACAAAAGAAACATCGAAAAAATTATTGAATATCGAGATAAATATGGCAAAATAAAGTCACGTGAAGAAATTATTAATAAAAAATTAATTAGTGATAAAACATATGTTCAAGCAGTTGGATTTTTAAGAGTTATAGATGGTACTAATCCACTTGATACAACTGATATTCATCCAGAAAGTTATGAAGTCGCACGCCAATTATTAAAAGAATTAGGGCTGACTGAAGATTCAATCGGGAGTGATGAATTAACCCAAAATTTAAAATTAATTAATCTAGATGAATATATGGTAAAATTAAAAACTGATAAATATACTTTAGAAGATATTATTACATCGTTAACAAAACCAAATCGTGATCCGCGTGATATGATGGAAAAACCATTACTGAAAAGCGACATTTTAAAACTTGAAGATTTAACTGTTGGGATGAAACTTCAAGGAACTGTTCGTAATGTTGTTGATTTTGGGGTATTTATTGATATAGGACTTGATAATGATGGCTTGGCCCACATCTCTAAATTAACTGAAAGGTATATTAAACATCCAAGTGAAGTTGTTAGTGTAGGTGACATTGTGGATTGTTATGTTAATCAAATTCATGAAGATAAACAAAAAGTATCTCTTTCATTAGTTAAAAACAAATAAGAAGTAAGGTAGGTAGATTTATGAATAAGAAAAAAATATTATTGTTTGGTATTCATTTATTAATTATTGCTTTAATAGTTATCACTCATTATGATGTTTGGTTTCCAGAAAAAGAAGAAGTTGAAGAAAAGGAAAAAATTATTAAAAAAGAGGAACCACAGCAAGGAGACCCTGTCTTTAAAAGTGAATATGATTGTAATAACAATGATATTGATGACTTTAATGACTTTGTAATTGGTGCTAGAAAAGAAGCAGAGGCTAATACGGCATATATTGAAGATGGTGGTTATTATAATAATAATGGTTATCCACCTGATGGTATTGGTGTTTGTACGGATACTATTTGGCGAGCATTTAAGGAAGCTGGTTATATTTTAAAAGATATGGTTGACGAAGATATTGCTAATAATTTGAGTGCCTACCCAGACCCATCTTCAAGACCTAATGGACCAGATCCAATTGTTGACTTTAGACGTGTTCAAAACTTAAAGGTATTCTTTGATAGACATGCAACATCATTAACTTTAGATCCATATGATACTGATAAATGGAAACCTGGAGATATAGTTGTTATTGGTGAAAGATATTCTCATATTGGAATTATTTCAGATAAGATTAACGATGAGGGAATTCCTTATTTGATTCACAATTCTGATGAGTTTTCTGGCGAACAAGATGTCTTAATATATCGTTATGATAAAGATGGAATTAGTGGTCATTATCGTTTTGATAAACCTGGAAATCATTGTAAAATTGGAAATTAATTAATTTTAAGGGATGGGGTAAGTTTGAAAATAAATAATAAATATTTAATTATTATGGGGGTTTTCTTTGTTATTGCTACCATACTTTTTTATAATGATTTATCTAATAAAAAAGTATATAGTGCAAAAGATTTTAATATAAAAGTTATTAAAAGTGAGATTGATTATAATAATAATGGAATTGATGATTATAGTGATTTTGTAATTGGTGCTAGAAAAGATGCAACTAACAAGCCAACTTATAAGAGTGCTTATTATGGCGGTGGTTATCCACCTGAAAATGAGGGTGTTTGCACTGATACCATATGGAGAGCATTTAAAGAAGCTGGATATTTACTTAAAGATATGATTGATGAAGATATAAAAAATAATGAGAAATTATATCCAGGTCTTGATAAAGTAGCTGATCCTAATATTGATTTTAGAAGAGTTCCTAATTTAAAAGTGTTTTTTGATAGGCATGCAATGTCACTTACTAAAGACCCTAAAAGAATAGAAGAGTGGCAGCCCGGAGATGTAGTTATTTTTGGTAAAAATTATAAACATATAGCTATTGTCTCTGATAAAAGAAATAAAAAGGGTATACCATTTATTATTCATAATGCTGGTCAAAGAAATAGGGAAGAAAATGCTTTGTTAAAATGGCATAAACAGCATGGTATTAGTGGTCATTATCGATTTTAAATAAATAAACATTGTTTTGTTTTTTATTGAATAGTTATGAAAGTAGTGATAAGATGAAAAAGTTTTTTATAATGTTTCTTGTTTTTTTTAGTTCAATAGTAAATGTGTCTGCACTAAATATTAACAGTGAACACGCTGTTATGTATAATTTAAACGAAAATACAATTGTTTATGAAAAAAACAAAGATGGAATAACTAGTATAGCAAGTCTTACTAAAATAATGACAACATTAGTAGCAATTGAACAAATTTCTGATATTAACGAAAACATTGTTTTAAATAATATCATGTTTGAAGGGTTGTATGAAGCTGATGCTGCTGTAATTGGACTTACTGGTGGACAAGTTCTAACATATGAGGATTTACTTTATGGAACCTTTATTTCAAGTGGTGCCGATGCAACAAGGGCTTTAACAATTAGTATTGCTGGAACTGAAGCTAATTTTGTTAAAATGATGAACGAGAAAGCCAAAGAACTTGGTCTTACAAATACTAAGTTTACTAATGCGACTGGGCTTGATCAAGGAGTTCAAACTTCAACTGTTGATGAAGTAGCAAAACTATTAAAAGTCGCGCTTGAAAATGAATTATTTAAAACCATATTTGAGAGTAAATCTTATTCACTTAGTGATGGTTCAATGACAATCTACAGTACCCTTCAAAACACAGCAATTAGATATGGATTAAATATTAAAAATATTATTGGTGCTAAAACAGGTTATACTGATGATGCAGGTTTTTGCTTGGCAAGTATTGCTTATGATGAGGTAAACGATATTAGATATCTGCTAGTTACTACCAAAGCACCTATTACCTTTGATTATGCATATCATCTTGAAGATGCAATCAATGTATATGATTATTATTTTGATAATTATAAATATTATAATTTAGTTGATGAAGGAGAAGAATTAATTAACATTAACACTCAATATAGTAATCTTAAAAATATAAGTTTTAAGTCTAATAAAGATATTAAATATTATTTTGATAATACCTTTGATAAAGAAAAAGTAAGTTTAGAATATAATGGTTTAGATACCTTAAATCCATTTATGAAAAAAGGAAAAGTTGTTGGCACAGTTGATGTAATGTATAACGGGGAATGGATTGATACTGTTAGTATTATAATAACTGAAAAAATATCATTTTCAATTGTTCAATTTATAAAATCAAATATTATTGTTATTGCTTTAGTATTATTTTTAGTAACTATTGTCACGGAAAAAAGTCATAAACACAGGGCTTGATAATAATCCTGTGATTTTCTGTTAAAAAATGTTATAATGTATAAGCGTGTATGAAGAGGTGAAAAAATGATTTCTGTAAATAATTTAAGTTTAATATTTCCTGATAAAAAATTATTTGAAAATATAAATGTAAAGTTTATACCTGGAAA
>JAQVMY010000054.1 GCA_028703405.1 Bacilli bacterium | reverse complement strand
AATTGAAATTCCTATATTATTAATTTAGGCATAATATTAAATATTATGCTTAGGTATACTTCTAACGATTTTAATGTTGGAGTGTATCAACCAAAACCCCCTGAAGGAGCCGAGAGGCTCCATTTTTGTTTATATTAAAGGCTTTGTGGCCTTTTTCATTTTTTTAGGTACACTTTTAGGTGCGTTTTTTTGAAAAATGAGTAGTTTTTGATTAAAAATAATGTATAATATCTAATCAATAAGTGGGGTGTTTTAATGATAAATAAAATTAAGAAAAGAAGAAGCAATAAAAGATTGTTTGAAACTTTTCAAAAAAATTATGCTTGGTTTATTGCTATTATAACGACTATAGGAATTATCATTTTAAATGTATTTAAATTTATTGAATATATAACTGCAAATGTGTATTTTTCATACTATGGTTTAGATATTAATTTATACAAGTATAATGATCAAGGTTTTATTTATGGGTTGTGTCTATCATTTTTATTCATGCTTGCTTTATATTCTTTATTATATTGTATTAGACAATTATACTTTGATATAAAAAATAAAAATTTTAAAGCTAAAGAAATCATTGGCAATTTATCAATTATTATATTTTCAAATTTGTATATAATATTAGTATCTAATATTGAATTTAATTTACCTAGTTTTTTAATAAATATGGCAGTGTTAATTGCTATTGAATTAGTACTTTCCATAACGATGTTAAAAAAATTGGATATGGATAAAACTAAAGTTGATTCAAAACAAGAGTTAATTAATTATTTTAAAACATTACCTTTCATCATAATAATATTAATATTTTCTATTTCGTTAAGAACTACTATGAATTTAATAATTAATAAAAGCTATAGAGTTATTGACGATAATAAAGTCATTGTTTATACAAATAGTGATTACTACTTAACTCTTGATTGTAAAATCGAAAATAACAATATGATCATATATAAGGGAACTCAAAGTAAGATAAACAACGAGAACGTTTATAGTAAACTAAACAAGTATAATAAAATTAAATTTAAGTAAGACGAGTTATGTTTAAATGTCAAAAATATTACAAAAGTTTTGCCATGGTATAGACTTTTGATCATAAATGTGGTATATTATTTTTGCAATTGATTATTGCTTTGCATTAATAAATTGCTTAATATTACATATAATATTAAAGCTACGTAATGTAGCATTTAAAAAAGCAGGTGAAGCCAGCCTTAAGTGGCAGCTAAAAAAGTGAGTGAAGCCAGCTCTATAAATGGCAACTAAAAAAGTGAGTGAAGCCAGCTCTAAAAGTGGCAGTTAAAAAAGTAAGATTAGAGAGCAACCTCTAATCTTTTCTTTTAATCAAAATTAATGTATAATGGTAATAGGTGATAATGATGTATCAGAACTTTAAAATAGTAAAAGTAGATTCCAAATATTGTGATTATTTAAGGACTTTTGATAATAAAGTTCCATATAATGCTGGCAAAAAAGAATTGAGACCATTTATTGGCGTATTATTTATGGTTGAAAAATTTGAATATTTTGCTCCATTAGCAAGTCCTAAACCAAAGCATAAAACATTAAAAAACACATTAGATTTATTGAAAATAGACAATGGAGTATATGGTGTAGTCAATTTTAATAATATGCTACCGGTTACAAGTGGCAATTATCAAGAATTTGATTTGAATAAAAAAACAAGCAATAAGGAAGAAATGTTTAGGATTAACTTATTAACTAATCAATTACGTTGGTTAACTTCTAATAAAAAAGATGTATTAACAAAATCAAAATTATTATATAATCTATATAAAAATAAAAAGCTACCTAAGACTGTAGAAGATAGATGTTGTAATTTTATATTACTTGAAGAAAAATGCAAAGAATATAATAATTAATATAAATTTAACTGTAAATGTTTCTCATTCTTGGTTGGTGTGAGTTATAAGTTATCCCAATGATCGATGTTTCTCGCTCTCGAGTGGTGCAAGTAATAAATTATCTCGGTAGTAAATATTTAAAAACAACTAAATTTAATAGGAGTTAAGAAAATGAAAAATCATGATATGAGATTGCATGCTGAACCTTTTGAAATGATAGAATCTGGTATAAAAGATATAGAGTATCGATTAAATGATGATAAGAGAAAAGAAATTAAAATTGGAGATACTATAACTTTTTATAAAAGACCAGAGGAAATACAAACAATTAAGGTTTTAGTTACAGATCTAAAACATTATAAAGATTTATTAGAAATGTATACAGCTACTTTTGAAAGAGACTTTATGAATAGATATGAAAATCCTCAGGTAGTAGTTGACGATACGCCATATTATACCGATGAAGAAGTAGGAAAGTATGGATGTTTAGCAATATATTTTAAAAAAATATAATTATGCTTATATAAAATAATTAACTTATAATATTATAATTATGCAAGAAAAAAATGTTAAATCATTTTTGCGTGGGCACTGTCATTAGATGGAGCCCTATTTTTTTTGTATGACAAACCTAATGATGAATGGCAATCTATCATTAAGTTTGACAAGTCTACTGCCAAAGTTTAAATTAGCAGTAAATCTGTCAGATGTATATTGTAGAATATTTCTCATTTCTTTATAATTCCTCATTGACAATAGGACTCCAGTAACAATTCTTTCTATACCTGCAATATCTTAAAAAAGATATTACAGAAAGTATGACGAATTATTACTGCCCATTATCAATGATTTGCTTATAAAAAATGATATAGTGATATTTAATAAGTAAGAAAATAAGCAAGATTTAAGCAAGATAATTGATTGTTTTTAATTTAAATGGTATAATATAAATGAAAGAAAAATAGAGGTGAAACTATGGAAAAATATACTCCGCCATTTTCTATTACTAATAAAATGCTTGATCTAGTAGCAACTATAATGGAGAAAATAGGTAAACTAGATAATTACAATAGTTTAAACAAGATGCCTACATTAAGAAGAAATAATCGAATTAATTCAATTCATTCATCTCTTGCAATTGAAGCCAATTCATTATCATTAAATCAAGTTAAAGATATTATAAATGGTAAAATGGTTTTAGGCCCACAAAAGGAAATTCAAGAAGTAAAAAATGCATATAAAGCTTATGAGCTGATAAAAGAAGTAAGCCCATATTCAATAAAAGATTTGTTAAAAGTTCATGGTGTAATGACATATTTAACTTTAGATGAATCTGGTATTTTTAGATCTTCTGCTGAAGGTGTATTCGATGGTGAAAAATGTATTTTCATGGCACCACCACAAGATAGAGTGCCAGGATTAATGGAAGAATTATTTAATTTTATGAAAAGGGAAAAAAATAACATTAATCCATTAATATTATCTTCAATATTTCACTATGAATTTGTTTTTATTCATCCATTTACCGATGGTAATGGAAGAATGGCAAGATTATGGCAGACTGTTATATTATCCAATTATAAAGAGGTTTTTGAATACCTACCAATAGAGAATCAAATAAAAAAATATCAAGAAGAGTATTATAATTCGATAGCACATTGCCATACTAATGGGAACTCTAATGAATTCATTGAATTTATGTTAAAAATGTTTGATGAAGTTTTAGATGAAATAATTAGTTCAACATCGCAAGCATTGACTCAAAATAACGTTTATCTAGTTAAATTATTAGATGTAATGGATAATAATATTCCAATGACTGCTAATCAAATAATGAAAAAACTAACTATAAAATCGAAAGAAACATTCAGAGCAAATTACTTAGATCCTGCTATAAATGAAGGATTAGTAAAAATGACTATCCCAGATAAACCAACAAGTAAAAACCAAATGTACTATAAAGTTTAATGATAAAGAGAAAGGGTGAGTGTTGATGATTGATATAAAATCAAAAATGTATACTGATTCAGCAAATAAAGATCCAGACACTTATAGTAATCTTTTACATAAATATCATTTTATATTGTGGAACAAAAAACTTCCCAATGGTAATAGTTTTAATCTTGTTGAATCATCTGTAGCACCATATTATTTCAAATCAAATGTTTTAAGTAATAAATTTATATTTTCAAGTGATTCAATAATTCATACATATTCTAGACGTGAAAGTATGCAATGGATTGTTAGTAACTTTCCTTTTGAGAAAATAAATAGTTTTTTTGACTTGGCTAGCACCATTGGAGGATATATAATATTCCCTGCTAATAAAATGGATAGTAAATTAACCATTAATCAGATTAGAGGAATGCATCCAAAAATAAATGATAGATTTGATTTAACATTAGAATGCATTAGATTGTGGTATTTAAAGGTAGATAATCCATTATATAAACATATTGAGAGATATAAAGATTTTTTTGATTTATTTATAGATTTTAAAGGATATGTTAATTTCTTTTTGCTAAATGATTTAGTTGATGAAAAGTACGAAAACATATATTTTTGGTTGCCTTTTGATGGTTTTGATAATAGAAAACCAACACCTCAAAGCATAGACGAATATAAATATTATATGGACAAAGTTACGAATTTTGTTAATTTGAGAAATAATCGAATTTTAAAGTATTCTAGTAATTTATAACTTAAAAATGCAAAGGAGAAAATAAAATGGAAATAGGAAAATTAGACGAAGTTGAATTGAGAAATTTATGGAAGCACGAGCAATATGATTTTTCAGAATGGCTATCAGAAACTGAAAATATTGAGATTTTAAATGATGTTTTGGGGTTAACTTTAACAGATATATCCAAGGAAGTTTATGCAGGAACATACAGATGTGATCTAGTAGGAGTTGATGAATCTACCGGTATTAAAATTATTGTTGAAAATCAATTAGAAGCATCTAATCATGATCATCTAGGCAAAATCATTACATATGCTTCGGGTTTAGATGCACAAGTCGTTGTTTGGATTGTTAAACAAGCTAAAGAAGAACATAAAAGTGCAATAGAATGGTTAAATAATAATACAAATAGTAATATAAATTTTTTCTTAATAGAATTGCATGCCTATAAAATAGGTAACTCATTACCAGCTCCATATTTTGAAGTTGTTGAAAAACCTAATGATTTTATTAAAAATTCAAAGACTAATAGTAATCAAGGCCAACTAACTAAATCACAATCTGAAAGGTTAGAATTTTGGAGTAAATTTAATGAAATTTTAATAGATAAAGGTAAGCCATTTAATGTTCGAAAAGCTACTGCCGATCATTGGTATGATGTAGCAATAGGATCTAGTTCGTCTCATATTGCTATCGAATTAATTAATAAAGAAGGTTATATACGAATTGGGTTATATATGATAAATGATAAAGCATTTTTTGACAAACTTTATGAGAATAAAGAAAAAATAGAGGGTGATTTAGGAATTGAATTAGAGTGGTTAAGAGAATGTTCTGGAAATGTTAGCAGAATAAAATATAATTTAAGAGGTTTAAATTATGATGATCATTCAAATTATGATGAGCTTATAAATAGAACAATCGAAATAGCAAACAAAATGCAGAAGATATTTAAAAGTTTATTAAATACTAACTAAAAAGTAGGTTAAAAAATGAGGAATGTTAAAGATGCTCTAGTTATAATACTAGGTCATCTTTTTCTTTAGGTTTCTTTTTCGGCACTATATAAACGAATTCTTCATCATTTGATTCGATTATCTTTTTCGGTTCTGGTAATTGCTCTTTAGGCTTATAATCAATAAACTTCTCATTTTGATTCTCAATAATATTAACAATAGTATCTAATCTATTCTGATACATATGAGAGTAGGTATTAAGTGTTTCATCAATTTTAGTATGTCCTAGGTATTTAGCAACTAAAGTTATATTAGCACCACTATCAATTAATAAAGAAGCACAACTATGTCTAAAATCATGGATTCTAATATCTTTAACACCAGCATTAAATGCATTCATAGTTTTCCTGTTTCTAAAAGTAGTATCAGCTATAGGATCCACATCACCAAATACAAACCATTTGTCCTTAAATCCATAATAGGTAGAGCATTTATCATATCACTCATATTTGGGGCTTATACTATTATATTTAGTATATTTAGTCTATTAATTATTATTAGTGAAATTGTAATCAGGTTTAAAAGATAAAAAATATTTGTTGTTTTTGAGTTGCTAAAATATTCTTGCGAAGAATTTTATACCACAAGCGGCATGATAGTATTGACATATTATTCCAAGAACGGTATAATCTATATGAAGAGGTGAAATTATGCAAATAAGAGAAGCTAGTGAAAAATGGAATATTAGCCAGAGAAGAATAAGACAACTTATTCAAGATGGAAGAATTGAAGGTGCAGAAAAAATAGGAACAACATGGAATATACCAAATGATGCTAATAAGCCATCTGATAAAAGATTTAAAGAATATGAAGTAGAATTTAAAATTAATTTGCCAGAAAACCTTTTTGAAAAAGTAGATCTTAAATTGCGAGAATTGAATAAGCAAAGACCACTACCTGAAGAAACTTTAAAATCATTACAAGAAAATAACATATTAGATTGGACTTATAACAGTAATGCAATAGAAGGTAATACATTAACACTAAGAGAAATAAAGGTAGTATTAGAAGGTATAACAGTAGGTGGTAAAACAGTAAGAGAACATTTAGAAGTAATAAATCATAAAGAAGCAATTTTATTTCTTGAAGATTTAGTTAAAGATGATGCCGATATTTCAGAACGGAATATTAAAAATATTCATAGTTTGATTTTAAAAGAAATAAACAATGAAAATGCTGGAAAGTATAGAGTAGAAAATATCAAAATATCTGGTGCAACTCAAGTTCCAACAAATTACATTAAAGTTCCAGAAGAAATGGAAAAATTGATATATAGATATAAAGAATGGAATCAATATCATCCATTAATTAGATCTGCTTTATTACATGGAGAATTTATGTTTATACATCCTTTTATAGATGGTAATGGTAGAACTGCAAGGCTACTTATGAATTTTGAAGCGATGAAGAATGGCTACTTACCAATAATTATAAAAGCTGATGTAAGAGCAAAATACTATGATGCACTTGATAAAGCTATGGTGGATCACGATTATACAGATTTTATTAAGTTAATTGTAGAAGAAGAAAATAAAATATTAGACCAATACTTAGATATCGTGGGTAATTAATATAACTGAAAATTTTATTAACTTTTAAAAAAGAATGTTAATCTTAAAAATACCTATCTATATTGTTGACATATGTCAACAATGGAAGTATAATAATAATTGATTAATAATAAAAGTTATAAAAGAAAGGAGTGATATTATGCCAAGATTAGATAAAACAGGTCCTAGTGGTAAAGGCTCAAAAACCGGTAGAGGTTTAGGAAGCTGTAAACCTAATCAAAAAAATATTAAAAATAACAACGAAGAACAAAAAAAAGATAATGAGCCAGATGGATTAGGACGCAGAAATGAATAACGGATTTCGTTACAGAGGAAGATAAGGAGTAAATATATATATGGCAAGACCAATAAAACCAAGAAAAATTTGTTCAGAACCTAAGATAAATATATTTGGACCAAGAAACCTAAGTGAAGAAACCTATGTTAATATGAGTTTGGAAGAGTTTGAAGCTATTAGATTAATTGATCATAATAATTTAACTCAAGAAG